>JBERSB010000497.1:0-5653 GCA_041236755.1 Luminiphilus sp.
GCTTCGACTGGACGCAGATGTCGTCCAGCAACGCGCCGTCGCCGCGGCGGTCGCTCTGCATGGCGTACCTGCCGAGCCGCGGGACGGTGGTGCTGTTCGGCGGCTACACCTCGGCGGACCAGTCCGACCTCTGGGAATGGGACGGGACCGACTGGTCCCAGATCACGACGTCCAACAGCCCGCCCGCGCGCCGCGCCGGCGACATGGCCTACGACCCGGTGACGGGCGGCCTGCTGCTGTTCAGCGGCTACCAGCAGACCAACGACACCTGGCTGTTCGACGGCACCGATTGGCAGCAGCTGACGCCGCAGAACGCGCCGCCGGCGCGCTACGACCACTCGATGGTGGGGGACACGGTGCGTGGCCGCGTCGTGCTGTTTGGCGGCGGCCCGCCGTCGGACACGTGGGAGTGGGACGGCGCCGACTGGCTGCAGCGCACGCCCGCGACGCTGCCGGCGCCGCGCTACGACACCTACCTCGCCTACGACCTCGTGCGCGAGGAGGTGCTGATGTTCGGCAGCGTCAGCCAGACCGAGACGTGGCGCTACGCGGTCACCAACAGCGCGTCGTTCTCGACCGCGGGCGCGGGCTGCGCCGGCACCGCAGGCACGCCGTCGCTGAGCTCGGTGCAGCGGCCGTGGTTGGGCGAGACCTTCACCGTGCAAATCTCGCCGGTGCCGGCCAACGGGATCGGCCTGATGCTCTACGGGCTCAGCGACACGGTGTCGCCGAGCTTCGGTCCGCTGCCGACGTCGCTGGCGCCGCTCGGGCTGCCCGGCTGTGACCTGCAGGTCGACCCGGCGCTGATCGACCTGTTCGTCGCGACCGGCACGGTCGCCACGTGGTCGCGCCCGCTGCCCAACACCCCGCCGCTGCTCGGCGGCAAGATCTACTGCCAGGGCGCTGCGCTCGATCCGGGCGCGAACGCGTTCGGCGCGGTGGTCGCCAACTACGGCGTGATGACCATCGGCGGCAAGTAGCCGCGTCGGATACTGTGCGGTCATGCGAGCCTCGTTGGCGCTGTCACTCCTGCTGGCGTGTTCTTCCTGCGCGGTCGCGCCGAGCGCAGATGAGCGCGACGTCGTCGCCGCCGTGCAGGCTTTGTTCGACGGCATGAAGGACCGCGACGTGCAGGCGCTGCGCGCGCTGCTGAGCGACGGCGCCGTGTTCGCGTCCGTCCGGATGTCCGACGGCCGCGCCGTGACCCGGTCCTCGACGGCGACCGAGTTCCTGGCGTCGATCGGCCGCGGCGGCGACCGGCTGCTCGAGCGCATGTTCGAACCGGTCGTCGACGTGCGCGGCGACTTCGCGTTCGCGCAGGTGGACTACGACTTCCACCGCGGCGACGCCTACAGCCACTACGGCGTCGACCAGTTCCTGCTGGTGCGCGAGCAGGGGCGCTGGCGGATCGCCTGCATCACCTACTCGGTCGTGCCCGGCGGCGACGCCAGCCCGTTCGGCGGCATGTGAGCCCGATCGGAGGATCGGGCTCAGCGCTCCGGGATCAGCGCGCGAGCGAGACGTGGCCGCCCGCGGACTCCATCAGCAGCTTGACGCTCCCGTCTGCTTGGATCTGCCAGACGTTGCCCCACTGGCCGAACGTCACGACCGTGCCGTCTTGGCCCTTCGACTCCCAGACGCCGTGGGCGATGACGTAGTTGGGCGAGATCTGGCGCACGCCGCAGATGCCGGCCTCGAGGGTCGTCTTCTCGAACGGGGCCCCGGCCGCCAGCTCGGCGCGCACGGCTTCGCGAATGGCGGCCCTGCCGGAGCTCAGCTCCCGGCGCGAGCTGACCAGCTGGATGCCGTTCTCGGTGAACTCGTTCGCGACCTTCTCCGGCTCGTTGCCGTCGACGCCTGCGATGTAGCGATCGACGGACTCCTGCACCGCCTTGGCCACGGCGCTGCCGTCGCTCACGTAAGCCGGCGCGTCCTGTCGGGCCATGGAGGCGTAGACGCTCCGGTCGAAGTCCTCGGCGATGTTCGCGTGCGCGGATTCCATGACGAGGTGCGCGTGGCCGTCCTTGACCCGCCAGACGTTGCCCCACTTGCCGTCGAGCGCGACGGCGCCCTCCTTGTCGCTGATCTGCCAGGTGCCGTACGCCATCACCATGTCGTCTTCGAGCGCGCGCGCAGCGAGGACTTTGCCCGACAAGGACGCGCCGTCGAGGCCGCGGTCGCTGAAGCCGGCGGCGAACGTCTTCGCGATTGCGTCGCGACCGGTGGCCGGCAGCTGCTCACCCATGACGACCCGGATGCCGTCCTCGGCAAACAACTTGGACAGCTCTTCGGTGTTCTGGTCTGCCCAGTGGGTGACGAACTGGTCGATGCTCCCCTGGATCACGGTCTCGAGCGAAGGGCCCGAAGCCGGCGCCTCGGTGCACCCGGCAAACATCATCGAGAGTGCGATCAGTCCGCACGTCGTCTTCACGGGGCTGTTGGCCCCGAGGTTCCTGCTTCGCTTCATGGCGAGTTCTCCTTGTCTTGCGCAGAGTGGTAGACGTGGTGCAAAGCCCCCTTGCCTCGCAGCCACCTTCACGCGCAACGCTACCTGTTCGTCGGCGCCTGCGGACGTCCTTGTAGGCCGCGATCGGGTTTGCGCGGTTCTCGCGGCTGTCGCTGCCCGCTGCTAGCGGCGCCTTCGCCGCCCCGACTCCACCTCGTCGGTCGGCGGTAGGTCGCCGTGTTGCCAGTAGATGCGCGCGCGCCGACCCTGCTGGACGTGCTGTTCGTGGTCCTTCTCGCCGACGTCGTGGCTGCAGAGCCCGGCCACCATTTGCGCGCCGAGCTCTTCATCGCCGGCGCTCGCTGGGACGTGGGCCAACACATCGCCGCCGCGGCCGTAGGCCTCGGGTTGCACCACAGTCACGCCGACCTCGGGCGTGAGCCCCTCGAAGGTCTGTTCGTCGGCGAGCACGACGTAGTGGAAGCGACCGACGCCCAGCTTCGACCAGGCGAACGACGCCACCTTCGCGGCGAGGGCGCGGGCGGCGTCTTCGTCCGCGCCGCGCACGACGACCAGCGGCCGCAGGTCGGCGGCCGCGACGTTGAGCGCGAGGCGCAGGTCGCGCACGACCGGCAGCGCCGCGATCGGCGCGGCGTCGGCTTCGTAGCGCACAGCGGTCCGGCGCAGCGCCGCTGCGAAGCGGTCGACGGTGCGGTACGTCATCCGCGGTGACCGCGCGCCGCGCGTCAGGGGCTCGCCGTCGGGGTCCAGCAGCGCGAACACGGTGTTCTCGAGTTGGTCGCGGCCGCGCAGCAGCGACTTGAGCAGCGCCGACTCGGTGGCGTCCTCATAGGTCTGCGGCCGCACGCAGACGAACGCGCGGCTCGCGGCGACCGCGTCGGGGTGGGACAGGTAACTCCTGTCCGTCCTGGTGTAACCCGGTCACCAGACGCCTGGCACGTCACGGCACGTCGGCGTCGCAGACATCAGCAGGATCGGCCGGCGCGTGCGCCTGGCCTCGGCGAGCGCCGCGTCCCACGTGCCGAACCAGGCGACGCCCGCTGCGTTCGGCTCGGTGCGCACGCCGATCTGCTCGTAGGCACGGCCGCTGCGCTGCGCGCACAGCGACGACGCGCCGGTGAGCAGGGCCGCTGCGAGCAGCGCAGCCGTGATCAGCGGCGCGAAGCGTCCGGTCGAGGGCATGGGCTCATGGTGTAACGCGAAGGGAAGCCGTGGCCCACAGGCGATCCGCATGCTCACAGCGCCGTCGGGCGCTCGCTAGAACGAGCCGAACCGCAGCCGGATCCCTCGAGAGAACTTGAGGTTCAGCGCGTTCTGCTGCGTGCCGAGGATCATCGCCTGCGTCATGACGGTGGCGCCGAGCAGCAGCGGGTTGTTGGGGATCACCAGCGTGAGCGCGCGCAAGCCGGGAGCGAACACAGGCAGCGGCGTGATGAACTCCGCCTGCTGGTAGGCGAAGCAGCCCGGCGCGCCGAGCGGCGTGAGGTCGAGGCCGCCGGGGAACTCCGCCGTCCCCAGGACGGCGAGGGCCAAGGGGCCACTGGTGTTGGTGACCAGGTACCGGGTGCTGCCGATGATCGGCGGCGCGGTGGTGGTCCAGTTGACGCCGCAGCCCGTGCCGACCGGGGTCCACTGTCCAGCTGTGTCGTCGACGAGGTCCACTTCGATGCGGTAGGGCTGGATGTTGCCAGGGAGCGCTGTGATCCGGACGACGTAGGAGCCGGTCGAGATCGGCAGCGACGAGATGACCTCGGGGTTGCCGAGGCCGCCTGTGCTCGAGTTGGCCAGGACCACGGTGCCCGAGATGTCCATGACCTGCAGATAGAGGTCGCGGAGGCTGGTCGGGTCGAGCACGACGCCGGCTGTGCACGTGCCGCTCACCTGCGGGCCCTCCAGATAGGGCGTCCCCGTCGGGATCATGCGGACCGTCGCGAGCTTGTCGCCCTGCACCGTGAACCGGAAGTTGTCCGCGTCCGCGTCGCCGTCCATGCTCAGGTTGGTGACGTTGGTCAGGCCGTCCAGCAGCAGCCCGAGGTCATGGGCCCCGGCGGCGGTGTCGTTCGGCTCGTAGTCGTCGCCGTAGTGCCGCTGCCCGGCCAGCACGTCGTCGAACTGTGGGCCGACGTAGGCCGACGTGTAGGTCGGCTCCATCAGCTTGGTCTGGTTGACCGGGCAGACGTGGCGGATGCCGACGCCGTGGCCCAGCTCGTGGCACAGCACGTTCAGCAGCGCGCGGTAGTTGAGCGCCGGGTCGGAGAACAGGCTGATGTTGCCGTCGTCCAGGACCATGTCGCCGATGTCCGGGACGTAGTTGTACGCGAGCACGTTCGGCACGCCCGGCACCGGCGGGCCGTCGATGAACTTCATGCCGAGCCGGACGTCACCGCGGACGCCGATCGCGCCGCCGGACGACGGCGCGAGCAGCGCGATGCCGTCGTCGTTGGGCTCGTGGACGAACGTGATGCCGGTCAGCGCGCTCCACTGGGCAAACGCCTCGTGGAAGACGTTCTGCCACGTGGCGGTGCTGGGGAACGCCGCGTTCATGGTCGCGAACAGGTTGCTGTTGGCGACAGGCTCACCGAGTGAACTCGACGGTATCGAGGTGCCGTCCGGCATGAAGCTGTAGGTGATCGTGGTCGGATCTCCCTGCTGGAGGCCACCACCGTCGGTCGCCGTCGCGCTCCACCGACTGAACAACTGGAAGCTGCTCGCGCCTCCCTGCATGGCGGCCTCCATCAGCAACGCCTGCTGCGGCGTCGGTGGGGTCAGCCAGCACGTCTGCGGCGCCTGCTGCGCGCGCGACACCCGCCACGAGCGGCGCAACATGTCCTGTTGCGCGTGCGACATGCCCCAGTAGGCGTCCAGCGGCACGGGCTCGCGGGCGATCGCGTCGCCCTCGTCGTCGAACCGCAGCTGGGTCAGCGCGGGCGCGGCAGGCAGCAGCAGCGGGATGTCGAGCGCTGCTGGCGGCTCGTGCTGTGCGACGAGCGCTGGGGTGACGAACAGGGAGAGCGAGAGGGCGAGTCGGAGGTGGCGCATAGCTGGGCCTTGCGTTCGTGCTGGCACAGGACGTCTGCGCGACCGAGTGAGCCTATCAGGGATCGGTGTCTGCGGTGCGAGGATCTCTCTTCACGGCGCCTCGCCTTGCGCGGTGCCGCGCAGCACGAGCAAGCGCGGCACCGCGTC
>JBERSB010000498.1:0-4907 GCA_041236755.1 Luminiphilus sp.
TTCCGATCTCAACACCGACCGATGGGCGGTGCTCGAGGTCGCGGACTACAACGGCGACGGCCAAGAGGACCTGCTGGTCCAGTGGACCTCGGTCAACGACTTCTACCAGCGGCGCTACAGCTGGATCGAGCAACGCGGCGGCCTGTTCGCGGCCGAGCAGGAGCTGGTCGGCTACGAGTACGGCCCGTCGTTCTTCTCCTGGCTCGACCTGCAGGGCGACGGCGGCGTCGATCTCGTCTACCTGCGTGGGATCACTGATCCCCAGGGTCAGTACGTGGGCGGCAGCGTCCGCGTGCGGCAGCGCCCGTACTCGGTCGCAGCCGGGCCGGTCGGCGGCGGCGTGAACGTCGTCTCCGTGACCGGCGGCCAGGCCGTGGGCGCCTACTTCGACGTCGCGGTGCAGACCGCAGCCGGCGCCAACGTGTGGGGTCTGGACACCGCAACCACGAGCGGCGCGCTCTTCACCAGCGTCGACGTCGAGGTCTACATCACCCACGGCTCACACGTCGGCAAGGTCGGCGACGCCGACGCCTGGGTGAAGGTGGGGCAGGGCACGCGCCCGTTCGGCGCAGGCTCAGCCGCTTCGCCGGCGTTCCGGCGCGTCGAGCTCGACCGCGCGTTCTTCCTGCCGCCGGGCAACTACGGGATGGCGGTGTTCCACAGAGCGAGCGGCGTCTTCTCCGGCCAGTCGACCATGGCGTGCACCGCGAGCGCGGTCGCCGGCGCGGGCCAGCCCGGCGAGGTCGTGATCCACCCGAGCGGCGTCGGCAAGGCGACCTCCTACGGCACGCTCAGCTCACCCGGGCTGTTCCCGGCCAACCTCCAGACGGCGCTCTGGAACGGTCGTTTGTGCTACGACGACAACTGCGAAGGCCGCGCAGCCTCTGGGGCCTACAGCGCGGGCTGTGAGAACTCCAACCAGGCGATCCCGCTGCTGGCGGCCATGACGAGCACGCCCACCCAGGTGATCGGCGCGACCTACCGGCTCGCCATGCAGTCGCGCATGTCGACCTATGTGCCCGGCGCGCTGCAGCTGGGGTTCAGCAGCCAGGCCTTCGGCGGGGTGCCGCTGCCGCTGGACCTCGCGTTCATCGGGGCCCCCGGCTGCGCGCTCGCGGCGTCGGTGGACATCGCCTACGGCTACGTGCTCTCGCCGGCCGCGACGATCGCCAACATCCCGATCCCCAACGTCGTGAGCTTCGTCGGCTTCCAGTTCTACGGGCAGATCGCTGTGGCCGACCCAGCGGCGAACGTCTACGGAGTGGTCTACTCCAACGGCTTCGCCAGCCGCGTCGGGTTCTGATCCCCGGGCGCCCGCGGCGACCGGGCTGCGCGAGGAGGAAGTCGCCGTGGCGTGGTGGCGTCGGCGCATGCAGGGGGCGCGTGCCGATACCTCACAAGGAGCGCAACGGAGCGGCGCCGCCCTCGTAGCAGTGCTGGCCCACGACACCTTCCACGAGGCCTGCCGCCTCCCGACCGAGAGGAGCCAACGATGAACATGATCCGATTCACGCCGACCCAGCTGACGCAGCTGGCCGAGCTCCGCGCCGACGCGGGTTCTGCTGCTCCGGAATGGGCGGAGCTCCATCGCCGCGCGACCTCCATGCAGCGTCGGCTCCTGCCGGGCGGCGAGCGCGCCTGCGAGGCAGTCGAGGGCCAAGAGTGGGCTGTGTCGAGTCTGCTCGAGGTGCTCGATCGCTGCGCGGCGGCCCTGCAGCCGATGCGTCGGTCCGCCTAGCCGCGGAGTGGCTGCGGGCACGCGCCGCTACGCTCGAATGGGGATCCGGGAGTGGACACGCTCCCGCTCCCGCGGATGATTGGCGACCAGAGGGGTTCTTCGCCCCATTTTTCCGCACACATGGATTCCTCCCGCGTCGACCTGCCGTTCCCGACTACGCAGGTGCTGGTGGTGTCGGACTTCAACTGCCCGTACTGCTTCACGCTGAACGAGTGGCTCGAGGACATCGGCGCGGGTGCACGGGTGCGCTGGGTCGGCATCGAGCACCGGCCGGACCTGCCGAACCACGGCCCGAACCGGGAGCCTGACGTCAACACGCTCGCCCGCGAAGTCGCCGACGTGCAGGGCCGCGCGCCCGAAGTCCAGGTCGTGCGTCCGGGCAGCTGGCAGAACAGCCGGTCGGCCCTCCTGGTCCAGAACGCGCTCGAGGACGACGCCCCCGAGCTGGCGCACCGCGTGCGCACGACTATCTTCCGGCGCTACTGGCAGCAAGGCGGAGAAATGTCCGAGCAGGTCGTCGCCGAGACCCTGGCCGAGCACGGCCTCGCCGAGCCGGAGCCGGAGCCCGACCACCTCGCCGAGTTGACCAGGTGGTGGAAGGCGGCCCTCGACCGGGTGCCTTGCATGCTGGCGCCGACGGGCGTGGTGCACAGGGGCCTGCAGGACGTCCAGGCGGTGCGTTCGTTCGTCAACTCTGCGCTCCACTCGGCCGGCGAAGGGCCCGGCTGCCGATGACGCCAGCCGACGGCGATCAGCCCGCGCCGGAGCGCATGAGGCGGCTGCAGCGTGAGGTGCAGCGGCTGACGCACCAGGTTCGGGTCGCAGGCCAACAGACGCCGATGTTGCGGGCCATGATCGAGGGCTGCCCGGACGCCCTCGTGCTCACGTCGCTGGGCGGCGAGGTCCTGGAGCACAACGAGTCGTTCACTGCGCTGTTGCAGGGAGGCGGCCAGCAGGACAGCCAGCAGGGCGGCGCGCTGCACACGGGCCGCGCGATCCGTGACTGCCTACAGACGCCTGGCTCCGACGCCGCCACTGCGATCGCAGCGCTGCTGACTCCCGAGCGGCTGCAGCGCTGCGCCGCTTCGCCGAGCACCCTGGTCGGGTCGTTCGGGGACGAGCTGGCCGAGGTGCGCCTCTCGGGTTTCGCGGGCGGGCACGAACCGGTGCTGGTGATGTCGATCCGGATACTCGACTCCGCCAGCGCGCAGGGCCGAGAGCTGTCGCGGACCAGGGTCAAGCTCCAGAGCCTCAGCCTGCAGCTGGAGCAGCAGCGGCAGGTCGACGAGGCCGCGCGGCTCGAGTCGCTGGCGATGCTCGCGGGGAGCCTCGCGCACGACCTCAACAACGCGCTGGCGATCGTCTCGGGCAACCTGGAGCTGCTCCAGAGCTCGGTGCGCGAGGGTCCGGACGCCGAGTTCCTCGACGACATCGGCGTCGGCGCGAGGCAGGTCCAGGAGCTGGTGCACCGCCTGCACAGCTTCTCGGGCGGCGCCAACCTGCTGCGCCAACGCCTCGCGCTCGGGGTCTGGCTGCCGCCGTTCGCGCGATCGGTGGCCAACGGCCACAACGCCGCGATCGAGGTGGACGCGCCAGATGACCCGCTGTGGGTCGAGGCAGACGAGGGGTTCTTGAGCCGCGTCGTCCTCAACCTGTTGGTCAACGCGGTGCAGGCAGCGCACAGCGCGGGCCGCAGCCCGGTGCTCAAGCTGCAGCTCTGCAAGCGGGACCACCAGAACCTGGCGCTGCCCGCCATGCGGGCGGCCAAGGACGCGTCGAGGCCGTGCGCGCTCATGGTGGTCGAGGACAACGGCTGTGGCATCCCCGCGGACGCGTTCGGGCAGCTGTTCGTGCCGTTCCACACGACCAAGGAGGCGGGGACCGGCCTGGGGCTCGCGGGCGCGGCGCGCATCGTGGAGATGCACGGTGGCGCGATCGGCGCCGAGAACGTTGCGTCCGGCGGGGCGCGGTTCACGGTGACGCTGCCGCTCGCAGAAGATGCGGGCGTTGCGGCCAGCGCCGCGGCGCCGCAGCTCGAGGGCATGCGCCTCGACGGCGTCGATGTGCTGCTGATGGACGACGAGGCCAAGGTCCGCCTCGTCATGGAGCGCGCTCTCACGGTGGTTGGCGCCGACGTCACGAGCTTCGAGTCGGGGGAGCAGATCCTGGAGGCGTATGCCGCCGCCAGGGCAGAAGGCCGCCGGCCGATCTGCATCCTCGACATGGTCGTCGCAAAGGGCATGGGTGGCCTGGAGACCGCGCGCCAGCTCCGCAAGAAGTGGCCGGACGCCCGGCTGCTGGCGTGCACGGGCCACGCCAACGTGGACCTGGGCAAGGACCACGGCGAGCTCGGCTTCGACGGCTGGCTCGCCAAGCCGTTCACCGTCAAGGCGCTCAGCGACGCGGTGCGGTCCGTCGCCAGCGGCGACGACGGCGCCCCGGCCTGATGGGTCGAGAGCTCTCCTAGGAGCTCTGGGCGATCGCCTCTCTCAGCATGCGGTCGACTACGTCGTGGTCGGCGCGGCCGCGGGTCGCCTTCATGACGTGTCCCTTCAGCGCGTCGAGCGCCTTGTCCTTGCCTTCGAGGAAGGTCGCGACGGCGCGGGGCATCGCCTGCAGCGCCGCGTTCACCAGCGGGGCCAGCTGCGCCTCGTCCGCGATGCGGCCCAGGCCGAGCGCCTCGATCGCCTGCAGCGGGCCGACGTCGTGTTCGAGCAGGTGCTGCAGGACCTGGCGCGAAGTGCGCTGTGTGAGGGTCTTCTGCTGCAGCAGCCCGATGAGCTCGGCGAGCCGCTCCGGCTGTATCGGCGAGCGCGCGAGGTCGAGTGAGCGCTCGCGCAGCGCCGGCAGCAGGTCCTCGATCAGCCAGTTGCACGCCAGCTTCGGGTCGGCGCCCGCGGCTTCGACGCGCTCGAACCAGTCGCCCGTCCCGCGGTCCTGGGCCAGCGCGCGGACGTCGTGCTCCGGGAGCCCGAAGTGTTCTCGGTAGCGCGCGCGGCGCTGCTCCGGCAGCTCCCCGATCTGCTCCCGCTGGTCGGCGACGAAGTCCTCGGTCAGCACCAGCGGCAAGAGGTCCGGGTCGGGCAGGTAGCGGTAGTCGGGGGCCTGCTCCTTGCTGCGCGGGGAGCGGGACTCGCCGAGCTCGTCGTGCCAGCCGCGCGTCTCGGAG
>JBERSB010000499.1:0-2257 GCA_041236755.1 Luminiphilus sp.
GAGCTCCGCAGGGTGATCAACTCGCTTCGCGAGGCGCTCGAGAGCGAGCGCGGTTCACGCCGCGGCCCGGCGCCACAGCGGGTGCGCTCGCGGCGAGGCCGCCGCTAGCGCTGCTGGATCGCCGCGAGCTCTTCGACGGTGACGTCCCGCGCGAACGGCGCGGCTTCGTCACGTCGGAGTCGCTGCAGGACGACCAGCGCGAACCGGTTGGCGGGGTTGCGCGCGGCTGCGCGCTCGAGCCAGGCCAAGGCGCGCTCCTTCTGCTCGAGCAGATAGCACGCCATGCCGGCGAAGACCGCCGGACGTTCGTCTGTCGAACGGTCGGCGGCGCGCACGAAGTGCTGCAGCGCCGTCTCCGGGTCGTGACCGAGCCACCTCGGGGAGAGCAGCTTGCGCAGCCCGAGCGCGACGTCCAGCTGGGGGTCTTCGGGGCACCGCGCGCTCGCAGCCTCGAGCGCCTCGTGGATGCGGGCGCTCCACTTGATCGCGCTGGTCAGGCCCGTGATCTGCTGGCTCACCAAGCTGGCCTCGACGCGGTGGAGTTCGCCCGTGTCGTCACCGAGCGCGCGCGCCCGGTCCACCGCCTGCAGCCCGAGCCGGACGTCCTCGCGAAGGGCGCTCGGCAGCTCCGAGAACATCGGCCGCCCGACCTCTAGTCCGCGCAGGTGGGTGCGGGCCTGCGCCCTGGCCAACAGCGTCGCGGCGAGCCGGTGCCAGTTCGACGCGTTGTCCGGCTCCGCTCGAGCGCGCGCGCTCCGGTTCGCGACGAGCTCGTCGAAGTCCTCGGCGACGCCGCTGCGCCGCGCACGCTCCAGCAAGTCATCGGCCGGCAGTTCGGCGGCGCTCGCAGCCGTGCTGCCGTGCGCGCCGGCTGCTTCGTCGACACAGCCCGCCAGCGACCAGAGGAGGCAAGCAGCTCCCGTGGCGGCGACGGCGGCGATCGAGAAGGGGCGATGCATCGTCTGTGCGGTCTTCTGGGCGGCAGTGGTTGTGACAGAGGGAATCTGGGCGGCAGGGATCGGAGCGCCGATGGTCCGAGCTTCTGCCGGGACGTTCGCGGCTGCTCCGAGGCGCGTCGGCGGCGCGTAGGTGTCCGACGCGCGGCTGCGGATGTCACGGTAACACGGAGGGTTGCCGCTTTTGAGGAGAGCGGGTGCGGGACCGACCGTAGTGCTGCGAGTTTCGACGCAAGGTGATTTTGCCCGGACGCCGATAGGAGAAGTGGCTCATCCATGCCGACCCTGCGAACAAAGAAGGTGGTGGCCGTCTGCTTCCTGGAGGCGGTCGTGCTGACGCTAGACAGCCTGCGTGAGCACCGCCTCAAGCTCACGCAGGACGGCGCGGCGGGTCCGGGCGACCTGCTCCGGATCTACGGCGAGATGCGTCGGCTGCGCGACTACCTGCAGCGCTGCATCAACAGCGGCCACGCCGCCGTGGCGATCGAGCTGGAGGCCAACGACACGTCGCTGCTGGTCGCGGCCTGCATGCGCGCGGTCGAGGCGCTCCACATGCGCCTTCAGGACGACGACGTCGGCGAACCGGAGCGGCAGTGGTCCAAGAAGAAGCTCCAGGTGCTCAGTGACTGGTGCGTCGAACTCGCCACGAAGCCGCTTCTGGAGCTGCCGCTGCCGCGGTTGATACCCGTGGTGGAAGGGGCCGTGCGCGCCCTGTCGGTCCGGCTCTCCAACAAGCTCAACAGCAGCCGCGGCGCGCCGCAGACGACGATCCTCGCGCCCGGCGCGGCGCGCGCCGGCGGCGGCTCGAGCGGCGTCCCATCCGAGTTCGGACACGGTGGTCAGCTGTTGTCGGGTGAACTCGCGACCATTAGCGCGAAGCCGACGCTGGAGCGGACGGCACAAGCAAGTCCGTCAGCCGTCGAGCAGGCGGGCGCCTTGGTCGCCCCGACGCTGCTCGATCGGCAGAAGATCCAGGACCCGCGGCTGCGCTCGATTCTCAGCATGGACCTCGCCTCTTTCGAGCGCGCAGAGCGCGAAGGGGACTTCCGGGTGGCCATCATGATGCTGGCTTCGATCACGGAGTCGGCGCTCATCGACCACGTCCAGCCGCGGCGCGCCGACTACGGCGTCTCGGGGCAGCCGGACACCTGGCGCATGCAGGAGATCCTGATACAGGTGCTCGACGAAGGCGCGCAGCCTCGCGACCGCGCGATGGCCTCGCAGCTGTTCGTCTCGCGCAACCTCCTCCGGCCCGCCGCGCAGGTCATTTCGCCGATCATCGTCACGTCGGCGACGCTCGA
>JBERSB010000500.1:0-4392 GCA_041236755.1 Luminiphilus sp.
AGCTGATCGAGCTGTTGCTCAAGAACCCGATCATCGCGGTGTTCCTGGTGATCTGGATCGCCGGATCGATCGGCAACGCGGTCCAGGCGAAGAAGCGGGCCGAGAAGCGGCGCCGCCGCTCCGGCCCGAAGTCGGAGCCGGCGCAGAGGCGCGGCGAGCCCGTCTCGCGCCCGTCGCCGGTCGCGAGGCAGGCCCCGCAGCCTTCTTCGGCTCCGCAGCCTTCTCCGGCTCCGGCAGCCGGGGGCGGAAGGCTTAGCGGCTCAGCGGCCCAGACGCCCGAGCAGATCGCCCGCGAGATGCGGCGCATCCTGGGCCTCGAGCCCGATCCGCCGCGCCCGGCGCCGCCGTCCAGGCCGGCACCTCCGCCGCCGCCGCCGCCGCCGCCCGGGTCCGCGCGCGAGGCCCTCAAGGACGACCTTGCCCGCTACGCGTCGCGCGTCGACCCGCACGTCGGCGAGTCGATCCGGGACCGCCACATGGCCGCCACCAAGGTCGGCCAACCGCGGGGCGGCCGGGGCGCCATCGGCAATCTCGGCGGGCGCGTGGCCACGCAGGCTCGGCAGGCGCGGCGCGGCAGCCGCTACGCGCTCGACGACCTCCGGCGGGCCATCGTGATCAACGAGATCCTCAGCCCGCCGGTCGGGCTGCGCGGCTACGAAGAGCGTCGGCCGACGTGACAGCGGCTGCGACCGCTGTGCACGCGCTCACTTCTTGAGCGGTGCGGCCGGGGACTCCGGCATGCGGCCGCGGCGGTCGTTGCCCTTGAACGCCTGCCAGAGCTCCGCGTCGATCAGCGGCCGCTGCGGCGTGTCGGCGACCTCGTAGCCGATGTCGTAGACGTAGCGCGCGATGCGCAGCAGCTTCGGGTAGTCGATCTTGTCCGGCGTGTCCGAGGCCTGGTGGTAGTCCTGGTGGATGCCGGTGAAGAAGAACGCGATCGGTACGCCCTGGTAGGCGAAATTCGCGTGGTCGCTGCGCGTGAACAGGCTCTCCTGGTCGAACTCGATGTCGAAGCCCGCGGCCGCGTTCTTCGCCATGCACAGGTCGTGGAGCGCCGACGACATCTTCTGGGTGCCGACGAGGTGGATGACGTTCTTGTTGTCCTCGGCGGTTTCGCCCTTGTTGACGAGGCGGCCTCCGTCGCGCGACTCCTCTTCGCTGCGACCGATCATGTCCATTTGCAGCTCGGCGGCGATCGAGGACAGCGGGATCGGGCAGTTGTCGACGAAGTAGCGCGACCCTACGAGGCCGCGCTCTTCGGCCGAGAAGCACACGAACAGCACGCTCCGCTTCGGCCGGGCGCCGTTCTTGGCGAACATCTGCGCGACCGCCATCACGCCGGTCGTGCCGGAGCCGTCGTCGTCGGCGCCGGGGTAGATCGTGCCGCTGCGCTCGCCGAGGTGATCGAGGTGGCTGCCGACCACGACGTACTCGTCCTTGAGCACCGGGTCGCTCCCGGGCAGCACGGCCCAGACGTTCATCGCGGGCGCGTCGCTGGTCTCGACCTTGACCTTCAGCGACGCGCGCAGCGACGTGGCGGTCGTCATCGGCGCGTCGGGCATCTCGTCCATCGACATGCCGGCGAGGCCCAGCAGGCGGGACACGTCGTCGCCGCCGATGTTGACGTCGAGCGGGCGGTTGGCCGCAGCGCTCGCGGCGGGGTTGCGGCCGCGACGACCCATGCCGCCGCCGGCGCGGATGCCGCCGCGCCCCTCGGCCTCGTTGGCGAACACGAAGGCGGCGGCCTTCTTGCCCTGCAGGCCGCGCATCACGGCGAACCGCGCGAACGGCAGCGTGCGCTGGCTGGCGCGCACGACGGCTACCACGACCTTGCCCTGCAGGTCGAGGTCGTCCAGGCCTTCGATCGAAGGCATGCGTCGCCCCTGGACCTCGGGGATCTCGACGTTGAGCAGGACCACGTCGCCGCTCGCGTCGGCGTCCTTGGACGCGTTGCCGCCGAGGCGTTCGGCGGGGATCGCCAGCACCTCGTCGCCGCCCTTGGTGAACGTCAGCTGCGCCTGGGTCACCTTGCTCTGGTTCCAGGGCATGTTCTGGTAGTAGGAGCCGTCCTCACCGCGGGCCTCGAGGCCGAGGGCGCGGAAGTGGGCGGCGACGTACTCGGCGGCCTTGCGGTAGCCCTCCTGGCCCGTGCCGCGGCCGGCGAACTCAGGCCCGGCGAGCTGGTGCAGCCACTTGGAGCACTGGTCCGCGTCGACCGCGGCGGCGCCGCGTGCGCGGTCTTCGGGGAGCTTCTGGGCGAGGGCGGTCGGCGCCAGCGTCAGCGCGGCCACGAGCAGCGTGGGGAGAATACGGGTCATCGGGCTTCGGGGTCTGCGTAGCGGCGGGGCACTTCCGGATACGGTCGAAGCGGAGATGGTGCAGCAACGCGGGCGGCTGTGCCCGACAAACTTGTGCCGCGTTCGTCTGATCCTGCGGACCGCCGAGGACGCGCAGATCGGCGCCGTGCGGGCTCGAGGCTTTGCGCGTGGGCCGTGTGCTCCTAACATGTTCTGCCCGGCTCCCCGGACCGCTGATGACGACGCCGCGCCTCGATGATCTCACGCCCCGTCGCCGCGGTAAGCGGCTGCGGCGGCGCCTGAAGGAGGTGCCCGTGCTGCCGAGCATGGTCACACTGGCCAACCTGTTCTTCGGCTTCCTCGCGATGGCCAAGGTCGCCGACGCGCTGCGGGTTACGTCTCCCGGCGCGGCGTTCGCCGACGTGATGCCGTACTTCGAGACGGCGGTGATCCTGGTCTTCGTCGCGATGGTCTGTGACGCCCTCGACGGCCGCGTCGCGCGCATGACCGGCCAGACCTCCAACTTCGGCGCCCAGCTCGACAGCCTCGCCGACATGGTCACGTTCGGCCTGGTGCCGGCCTTCATCGCCAAGGCGTTGGTCGACTGGCACGCGCAGGACGACGGCAACCGCCTGCTGCCGATCGGACCCAAGCTGTTCTACGCCGCAGCCGCCGTCTACGTGCTGGGTGCCGCGATGCGACTCGCGCGCTTCAACGTCGAGGTCGGCGCGGACGAGGACGAGCACCGCGAGTTCAAGGGCCTGCCTTCGCCGGCGGCGGCCGCGGTCGTCTGCTCGTTGATCGCGATGTTCTGCACGCGCGACGAGGCGAGCGGCGTGCTGGGGAAGTGGCTGCTGGAGCCCGCGCACTACGACGCGATCGTGCGCGTGATGCCGGCCGTGCTGGTGCTGCTCGGGCTCCTGATGATCTCGAGGGTGCCGTACCCGCACGCGGTGTTCGCGCTCGCCAAGGGGCGGCACAGCATGCCGTTCTTGGTCGGGACCGTCATGGTCGTGGCGATCATCGCGCTCGAGTGGCAGCTCGCCATGGTCGCGCTGACCGCGGGCTACGTGCTCTGGGGCATGCTGCTCGGGACGGCCCGGGCGCTGTTCCGCCGTCCTCCGGACGACCCGGACGACGACCTGGCGGTCGACGCCGACCTGGACCAGCCGGCGCGCCGCGTGCCGTCGAGGAACTGACGTGGAGACTGTCTACATAGCGCTCGGCAGCAACGTCGGCGACCGCGAGGGTCACCTCGCGCGCGCGCTGGACGCGCTCCGGGCCGCGCCGGGCGTCGTCGTGGTGCGCGCCTCGAGCTGGATCGAGACCGCGTTCGTCGGCGAGGGGCCCGAGCAGGGCCCGTTCCTCAACGGCGTGGCCGAGCTCCGCACCGCGCTCCCGCCGCTCGCGCTGCTGGGGCTGCTGCGCGAGCTCGAGCGCAGCGCGGGCCGCGCGTTCCCGCACCCGCGCAACCACCCGCGCGAGCTCGACCTCGATCTGATCTTCTACGGCGACCAGCGGCTCGACACGCGCGAGCTGGTCGTCCCGCACCCCAGGTGGCACGAGCGCCCGTTCGTGCCGCAGCCGCTCGAAGAGCTGGGCGTGGACCTCGCCTCGCGGCCGCGCGCGCGGGGCACCGAGGTCGTCGACGCCGCGCCGCTGATGGGCGAGCGGGTCGCGACCTGGCTCGAGGGCGGCTGCCTGATCGGGCTCGTGCCGACGATGGGCAGCCTGCACGAGGGCCACGCCAGCCTGATGCGCGCCGCGCGGGCCGAGTGCGACCGCGTGATCGCGACGGTCTTCGTCAACCCGCTGCAGTTCGGCGCCGGCGAGGACTTCGACGCGTATCCGCGCGGCCTCGAGCGCGACCTGGAGATCTGCGCGGACGCCGGCGTCGACGTGCTGTTCGCGCCGGGCACAGGCCAGATGTACGGCGAGGGGTTCTGCAGCCGCGTGGCGGTCGGCGCAGAGGCGGAGACGATGGAGGGCGGCTGCCGGCAGGGGCACTTCAGCGGGGTCGCGACGGTGGTCGCGCGCCTGTTCGCCATGACGCGGGCGCACCGCGCCTACTTCGGCGACAAGGACGCGCAGCAGG
>JBERSB010000501.1:0-2093 GCA_041236755.1 Luminiphilus sp.
CGTCGCGCTGGCCGCAGGCGAGGCGGACGCCCAGGTCACGCTCAAGGCGGACGGCGAGGTTGTCGCCGGTCCGGTGCAGGTGGCGTGCCGCGGCGCGGCGGACGTCGAGCTGCGCTTCGAGCCCAGCACCAGCGGCTTCGTGGAGCTCGTCGCCGAGGTCGCGCGCGTCGGCGCCGCCGACCCCGACGCCGCCAACAACACCCTCGCGCGCACGGTCGCGGTGCAGGAGCCGCTGCGGGTGCTCTACCTCGGCGGCCGAGTGCAGCAGGCCCGGGACCACCTCGAGCAGCTGCTGGGCGCGGGCTTCGAGGTGCGCGAACCGTCGGGCGACAGCCTCGAGCTCTCCGACGTCGACCTGACGCTGCTCGACGACCGCGCCGCGGCCGAGGTCCCGGCGACGTGGCAGCAGGGCATCGCCGAGGCCGTGCAGCAGCGCGGTATGGGTCTGTTCGTCAGCGGCGGCCGCTCCGCGTTCGGACCGGGCGGCTACCACGACACCGTCATCGAGACGATCTCTCCGGTCGAGTACGTGCAGAAGGAGGAGAAGAAAGACCCGAGCACGACGCTCGCAGTGGTCATCGACACCTCGGGGTCGATGGTCGGCAACCGGATGACGCTCGCCAAGGAGGTCGCGCGCCTCGCGATCCGCCGGCTGCTGCCGCACGACAAGGTCGGCATCGTCGAGTTCTACGGCACCAAGCAGTGGGCCGCGCCGATCCAGTCGGCGGCGAACTCGATCGACCTGCAGCGCGCGATCAACCGGCTCGGCGCGTCGGGCGGCACGGTGCTCTTCCCCGCGATCGAGGAGTGCTACTACGCGCTCAAGAACGTCCAGACCCGCTACAAGCACGTGCTGGTCGTCACCGACGCGGGCGTGGAGACCGGCCCCTACGAGAGCCTGCTGCGCAAGATGTCCGACGAGGGCATCGCGATCTCGACCGTGCTGGTCGGGCCCGGCCGGCACAGCGAGTTCCTCGTCGAGCTCGCCGACTGGGGCGGCGGTCGCTACTACCACTCGCCGGACCGCTTCAACCTGCCCGAGCTGCTGCTCAAGAAGCCGAGCACCTCGATGCTGCCGCCGTACCGCCCTGGCAGCTACGAGGTCGAGACGCGCGGCGGCCGCGGCTGGTGGGGGGACGTCGACCCGCGCGAGATCCCGCCGGTGCAGACGCTGGTCGAGACGTCGCCGCGTCCGGGCGCCGACGTGCTGATGTCGGTCGCGGGCAGCGGTCGCCCGGTGCTCACGTCGTGGCAGTACGGCCTCGGCCGCGTCACCGCGATGACGACCGAGCCGGTCGGGCCGGGCACGCGCGGCTGGCGCGCGTGGTCAGGCTACGGGCCGATGCTCGGCCGCCTGCTGGCGCGCACGTCGCGCTCGGCGCAGCCGCCCTACGAGGTCTCGTGCCGACGCGACGGCGAGCGCGTCGAGGTGGAGGCGCGCACGGCCGCGCGCGGCGCCGGCGCGCTGCGGATCGCGCGCGCCGACGGCGACGCAGAGGGGGCTCCTGTTTCCATGCGCGAGGTCGCGCCCGGCGTGTTCCGCGGCGGCCTGGTCGCGCGGGGCGACGTCGACGTGCGGCTGCTTGCTACCGACGGTGCCGGCTGGCGCCACCGGCTGTGCACAGACGTGCTCGACGGCCAGACGGGCGAGACGCAGGTCGATCCGCGCGCGGCGCTGCCGCTCGAGGCCATCGCGGCGCGCACGGGCGGAGCGTTTGTGGAGCCCGGCGGCCCGGTGCCCGCGCTGCCGCTCGCGCGTGCGGGCGCGCCGCTGCAGGCCGCGCCGCTGTGGCCGTGGTTCGTGCTCGTGTCGCTGCTCGCGTTCCTGTTCGACGTGTTCGACCGCCGCAGCGGCGGCGCTGGGAGGCCTGTCTGATGTCCCTGTCTCGCGTCGGCGCGGCGCTGCTCGCGCTCTGTTGTCCGCTCGCGCCGGCCTCGGCGCAGGACGACCCCGCAGCGCTCGCGCCCGCGGTGCGCGCGCAGCTCGACGCGGCGATCCAGCGGGCCACGCCCGCCGTCGACGCCGACGCGCTGTGGCAGGCCGCGGCCGCGGCGCACGGCGAGTGCACGCAGCTGGTCGCCGAGCTCCGCGG
>JBERSB010000502.1:0-9218 GCA_041236755.1 Luminiphilus sp.
CGGGCCTCTTCGACCAGCGCGTCGTCGACGCCGCCGCCGAACAGCTGCTGCTGGCGGCGCGACGCCGCGGCCTCCGCGCTCTCGCGCTCCGCGGCGGTCGCAGGCGGCGTCGGCAGCTGCGACGGCGGCTCGTCCGGCCTCGGAATGAGCACCGCGGCCTCGTGTTCGTGCGCGTCGGGCGCGGACGGCTCCCGATGCTCGGCGTCGTCCGCGCCGTCGTCTCCCGGCGCGTCTGTGGGCGCGTCTGCCGGCGCGTCTTCGTACGAGGGAGCATGCAGCTCGTCGGCGACGGGCACCTCCTCCATGGCAGGCTCTTCACCTCCGGACTCGCCGAAGGCGGGCTCGTCGAGGCCGCCGTCGCCAGAGCTCTCTTCCGCGCCGGCTGCGTCCAGATCCGCGTGCGCTGACCGCGAGGCCTCGCCGTAGCTGTCGCGTCGCGGGTGCAGGCGCTCCTCGAGCGCCACCGAGGCTTCGTCGTCGGCCTCGGACCAGCCCTGTTCGCCGTCTTCGGCTTCGTCTTCGTCGTTCGCGTCGTCGTGCAGGGCGTCTGGCGGGGCGTCTGGCAGGGCATCTGGCGGGGCGTGCCAGGCGTCGCTGCTGGATACTCCTGCGGACTCGTCTAGGCCACCGTGTTGTTCGGCGTCCTGATCGTCGCAGCGCTCCTCCACGAGATCGTGAGGGACACCCGCGGCGTCGACGTCCTCGGCAGGCTCGGCGCGCGCCACTTCAGGAGCATCTTCCGGTGCATCGCCCAGCCCGTCGGAAGGCACCGCGTCGCGCTCGGCCTCGCCGTAGAGCGCGACCTCGGCGTCGTCCTCGTCGACGAACTCGACCTCCTGGTAGCTCGCAGCAGCGGGGGACTCGTGGTCCCCCTCCATGCTCCGCGGCGCCGCTCTCCGCGGCGCCGCTGTGTGCTCAGCCGCACCGACAGGCGCTTCGTCGGACTCGGGCGCGTCCTCGTCGGCGCCCGCGAACGCCGACAGCTCCCCGTCGGCGAACGCCGAGGTCGCGGCGGCCTGCATATCTTCCGCCTCTCTGCGCTCGAACGGCGCCGGGCTGGGAGCGACCGCGACCGACGGCGTCGGCGCAGCCGGACTCTCGCTGGTGGCGATGCGGCGGAGGTGGTCTGCGACCTCACCCTCGACGCCCACGTCGAGCTCGGCGCGCGCTCCGTCCAAGTTGCGGCCGCGCTCGAACCACTCACTGAAGAACCAGTCGGTCGCGAGCAGCAAGGACGCAAAGGTCGTGACCCAGACGATCACGAGGCTCGCCACGTAACCGATCCCGAACACCAGCCGTCCGGCGAACCAGGCCCCGAACGCGCCCTTGTGCGGCTCGGCGACGACCCCGCCGTCGCCGAGGTTGAGGAAGACGCCGAGCATCAGCGCCATCAACGCGAGACGCGCGAGGCGCTGCAGCGGCTTCTCCAGCACGCCCGTGACGAACCAGATCAAGGACCACGCGAACACCAGCAGGAAGAACACGACGAGCGGCGCCCAGCCGAACGCGTCGTAGAGCCCCGCGATGGACACTTGCAGCACGCCCTCGGGCTGCAGCTCCAGGCGGTGGAAGTGGTAGTAGAACAGCGCCGAGATCGAGAAGAGCGCCAACCCCCCGATCAGGAACGGCCACATCCAGTCCGCGACGGTCCTCGACGTCGGCTGCTGGCCCGCAGCGACGCTCGCACCGTCGGGCCTGGATCCTGAACCCAGCGTATTCTCGGTCATGTGCCCCTCCCGGGCCGTTGCCGCGCGCGTCCGACACCACCGGACGCACGTCTACGGAATCTACTCGCGGGCGCGCCGAGCCACAAGAAGTTGCGTTTGCGACGCGCGCGGGCGGCAAAGCCGGCGCGCAGCCCGGACACGGCGGGACCAAGCCCGCCGCAGCTGGTCAGGCGCGCTCGGCGTTCCCTTCCTCACCGTCGTCTTCGAGGACGTCTTCGTCGGCGCCCTCTTCCTCGGAGACGTCGCCGTCTTCCGAATCGCCTTCTTCCGCATCGTCTTCGGCGACCTCGTCTTCGGACTCTTCTTCGAAGTCTCCGCCGTCGTCTTCGCCCTCTGAGTCTTCGTCCGCGTCATCGAAGGCGTCTTCGCCGTCGTCCGCGTCGTAGGCCGCCTGCTCGTCATCAACGACCTCGTATTCGAAGACCTCGTCTTCCCCGGCCTCGTCGTCACCAGCCTCGTCGTCGCTGACGTCCTCGTCACCGTCGGCCTGCTCGACGAGCTCGTCGACGTCGGCCGCCAAACCCTCCTCGGCTGTCGACGCGGCGGAGTGAGGCTCCTCGTCTCCGCGCTCGTCAGCAGCCTCGGCTTGCTGCGTGTCCGGCTCCGTCAGCTCCGCGGGCTGCTCGGCGACTTCGACATCGGGCTCCTCGTCCGCGTCTTCATCGCCGTCGCAGGCCTCATCTTCGTCTTCGTAATCGTCGTCCTCGAGGTCCTCGTCCTCGTACTCCGAGGCGGCCTCCTCCGCCGCCTGCTCCTCCGCTTCGCGACGCGCGCGCCACTCGTCGATCGTCAGCAGGACCTCGCGCGCCTTGGAGCCCACGAACGGGCCGACGATGGCGTCGTCTTCCATCATCTCCAGCAGCCTCGTAGCGCGCGTGTAGCCGACCTCGAGCGCCCTCTGCAGCAACGTCGCCGAGCCGCGCTGCTGGCCGACGATGACCTCGACCGCCTGGTAGTAGAGCTCGTCACGATCGGCGCCCGAGGGCCGCGAGCTCGACTGCCGCTGCATCAGGTCCTGGTTGAAGTCCGGCGCCTGGCCCTGCTCCTCGAGGTAGGAGACGACCGCCAGCTGCTCCTCCTCGGAGACGAACGTCCCCTGGGCGCGCATCTGGCTGGCGCCGCCAGGCGGCTGGTAGAGCATGTCGCCGTTGCCGAGCAGCTTCTCGGCGCCGTTGTTGTCGAGGATGACGCGAGAGTCGATCTTGCGGTTCACCTTGAACGCGATCTGGCAGGGCAGGTTCGCCTTGATGACGCCGGTGATGACCTCGCTGCTCGGCCGCTGCGTCGCCAGGATCACGTGCATGCCGACCGCGCGCGACTTCTGCGCCAGCCGCTGGATCAGGTTCTCGATGTCCTTGGCGGCGACGTTCATCAGGTCGCCGAACTCGTCGACGACGATGACGACGTAGCTCAGCCGCACGCGATCGGGGTCGGGATCGCGGCCGAGGCGCTTGGCCAGTTGTGCCTCTCCGAGGCGGTTGTAGCTCTTGATGTCCTTGGTGCCCGCCGCGGACAGCAGCGAGTAGCGGTTCTCCATCTCGTCGACCGCCCACTGCAGCACCGACGGCGCCTTCTTCATGTTGGTGACCACCTCGCAGCAGAGGTGCGGCACCTTGCGGTAGCCCTGCATCTCTACCTGCTTGGGGTCGACCAGGATCAGCTTGACCTGCTCGGGCGTGCGCGTCATCAGGATCGAGAGCAGGATCGTGTTGATGCACACCGACTTGCCCGAGCCCGTGGTGCCGGCGACCAGCAGGTGGGGCATGGTCGAGAGGTCCTCGATGATCGGCTCCCCCTTCGAGTCCTTGCCGAGGCACAGCGGGATCGCCATGTCGTCGGCGCCGTCTGCGATCTCCAGCAGCTCGCGCATGAGGACCATCTCTCGCTTCGGGTTCGGCACCTCGATCCCGACCGTCGCCTTGCCCGGAATCGGCGCGACGATGCGCACGGACTCGGCCTCCAGCGCGGCGGCGAGGTCCGGCTCGAAACCGATGATCTTGGTGACCCGGATGCTCTCCGCGAGCTTCAGCTCGTAGAGCGTGATGGTCGGACCGACCGACGCCGAGACCAGCGCTGCGTCGATCTTGAAGTTGGCGAGCTTGTTGACGATCGCCGCCCCGCTCGCATTGAGCGCCGCGGTCGACGCGGCCTTGACCTTGCCGCCGGGCTCCTGGAACAGCCGGGTCGGCGGGAAGGGATAGTCCTGGAACGGCAGGTTGGACTGCGCCGCAGCCTTGCGCCGGCGGCGGCGCGGCTTGCGGACCTTGGGCTTGGCAGGCGCTGCTGCGCGCGCAGGCGCGATCGGCTCCACCTCCAGCACCGGCTCCTCCTCGGCCGCAGCGGCGACGGAGCCCTCGGGCTCGGCCGGATCTGCTGCGCCCGGCTCTGCGGCGCCACGGTCCTCGTCCTGCAAGCGGCCCTGCGCATCGTCGGTTTCGTCCTGTTCGGCGGCCTCGGGCGCGTCCTCCGCGCCCGCGACGAGCAGGTCCGGCTCCTCCTCGGTCTCCTCAGAGTCGTCCTCGTGAGCCTCGTCATCCGCAGGCTCGTCCTCCGCGAGTTCCTCCTCAGCCGACGCCGGCTCGTCTTCGAGCTCGTCGTCGCAGGGGTCTTCTTGCTCGTCCACAGCGACGGCAGACCTCCGGCGCGCAGGCGGCGCGCGGGCCTCCTCGAGCGGCTCGACCTCGCCGACGCCGGCCGCGGCGACGGCGCGCCCGAAGAGGCGGCGGACCGGCGGCTCGACCGCGCCGTAGGCGCGCAGCAGCAACTCCGAGAACATCCACTCGGTGGCGATCAGCAGCGCGACGATGGCGCCGAACATCAGGATCAGCATGCGTCCCGTGCCGCCGAACGCCGAGTAGAGCTTCGGAGACACGACGGAGCCGAACACGCCGCCCGCGCCGAACGGGGTCGCGTCGCGCACGCCGGCGAGTCCGTCCTGGCCCGCGAACACGATGCTGAGGATCGCCGAGAAGCAGACGACCCCGAGCAGCTTGATCGTCAGCCGCTCGCAGCTGCGCCCCATGAACAGCAGCAGGGCGTAGGCGAGGAGGATGAGGAACGGGATCCAGCCGGCGAGACCGAGCGCCCGCGTGAATCCGAACGAGAGGTAGTAGCCGACCGCGCCACCGAGGTTGCGCATGTCCCCGGTCGGGATCGTGCCGTCGAGGTCCGCCATGCGGAACGTCGCGAGGCAGAGCATCGCGTAGAGCGCGAAGCCACACAGACCCAGCGCGACGAGCTCACGCGCGCGCGGCGAGAGCCCCGGCGACTCTGCGTTCTCTGCCGGCTCGGAACGGGCAGCGCGCCCTCTGCCGGCCTGGCCCTTGCTCCGCTTCTTTGCGTCTTCGTCTCGCTTCCTGCTCACAGTGCTTCGTCCTCTGAGGGCTACGTCCTCTAGGGTGCTCGGTTCTCTTGTGCGGCGCGCGCGCGCGCGGACCCGTTGCGCGCCCCCCACGCGTCTACCGCGGCTGCAATCAGCAGCTCGGCGGCGCGGCGCTTGTCACAGCGCGGCAGCGCGTCCTGCCGGCCGTCGGCGTGGCACAGGACGAGCTCGGCCTCGTCGCTGCCCATGGCGTCGTGGAGGTTGACCGCGACCGCGTCCAGGCCCTTGTCGACGATCTTGCGGCGCCCACGCTCGACGGCGGCGTCCATGCCTGCGGACACCGACTCGAGCGCGAACCCGAACACGACCCGCGAGCCTTTACGCGCCGCGAGCCCCTTCACGATGTCGGGATTGGGCTCCAACTCGATCGTCGTCCGGCCGGCGCTGCGAGGCGGTTTGCCCGACTGGCGCGAGACCGGCCGCCAGTCGGTCACGGCGGCCGCGGCGATCACGACGTCAGTTGTCTCGAAAACGTCTTCGGCCGCAGCCTGCATCTCGAGCGCCGAGGTGACCGAACGCACGTGCGCGCCGCACGGCGGCGCGATGTCGACAGGTCCCAGGACGAGTGTTGCCTGATGGCCTGCTGACATGGCGGCTTCCGCCAACGCGCAGCCCATGCGGCCGCTGCTCGCGTTGCTGAGAAACCGCACGTCGTCCAGGTGTTCGCGGGTCGGCCCCGCGGTGATCAAGATGCTCAGCATGCCCCCACTGCGCGAAACGGCCCGCCCGGACCGAGTTCGCAGCGCGTCCTATCGTAGTAACACCGCCCACCTAAGGGAGAAAAATCAGTAATAGGAGCCTACGACGATCGTCCAAATCGCTCCGCGCACGAACCCCCGAACTGTGCCTCATACCCGCTACATCCCCTTCGCCGTCGCGATCGCCCTGACGTCCTGCTATTCCCCGGAGGGCAACCGGGAGTGGGCGGACCGCGCCGTCTACGGCGTGCTCGACAAGGCGTCCGAGAAGGTGCTGGGCGCCAAGCGCGACTTCGTGGTCGAGCGCCCCGTCGACACGCTCCGCAAGCGCCTGCTCACGGCCAGCGAGGCGATGCAGCTCTCGCTGTCCAACGCGCTCGACATCGCGGCCGAGAACAACCGGGAGTTCCAGCGGCAGAAGGAGAACCTCTACCTCGCCGCGCTGAGCCTGACGACGACGCTGAACGACTTCCGCGTGCGCTTCGGCGGCGGCTTCGGCGCGGACATCAACGGGACCGGCGACACGACCGCGGACGTCAACCTCACCGACGACCTGAGCGCCGCGGCCAACACGACGGCCGGCACGACGATCGTCGCGAGCTTCGTGCAGACGTTTTTGCGCAGCGTGCTCACCGGCGGCCGCGTCGACGGATCCTCGATCCTCAACCTGAGCGTCACGCAGCCGCTGCTGCGCGGCGCCGGTCGCCACATCGCGCGCGAGCCGCTGACGCAGGCCGAGCGCAACGTCATCTACGCCATCCGTGACTTCGAGCGCTTCCGCTCACAGTTCGCGATCGACCTCGTCGCCGACTACTGGAACGTCGTCCAGCAAATGGCCGACCTCCGCAACGTCGAGTCCAACTACGCCAGCTTCAAGCTCTCGCGCGAGCAGATCGAGGAGCTCTACAACGCGGGCCGCCGCACGATCGTCGACCTCGGCCGCGCGCAGCAGAGCGAGTACAGCTCGGACGCGCAGCGCGTGCGCGCCGCCAACCAGCTGCAGAACTCGCTCGACAGCTTCAAGCTGACCCTGGGCCTGCCGGTCACGGCGCAGATCACGCTCGACCCCGAGGAGCTGACCAAGCTCGTGGAACAGGGCGTGGAGGAGGTCGAGATCGCCGAGGCCGAGGCGGTTCGCCTCTCGCTGAGCCGACGGTTCGACTACCAGACGACCGTCGACGAGGTCGAAGACGTCGGCCGCCGCGTGCTGATCGCCGAGAACGCGCTCAACCTGGGCCTCGACTTCCGCACCGCGATCTCCGTGCCCACGAGCGCCGGCGACGGCCTCGACATCGAGTGGGACAAGATCAACTGGTCGGCCGGCATCGACCTCAACCTGTTCCTCGACCGCATCCCGCTGCGCAACGCCTACCGCAGCCAGATCATCACCTTCGACCGGACCCTGCGCGCGCGCGAGCAGACCGAGGACCAGCTGACCGCAGCCGTGCGCCGCTCGCTGCGCAACATCCAGGCGTCGCTGGACAGCTACAAGATCCAGAAGTTCGCCGTCGACCTCGCCGCGCAGCGCGTCGAGGCGACCACCGACCTGTACGCGGCCGACCGCGTCCCCGCGCTCGACAAGCTCGACGCGCAGGACTCCCTGCTCAGCGCCCAACTCAACCGGAACGCCGCGATCGTCGACTATGCGATCGCGCGCCTCCAACTCATGAACGACCTCGAAGCCATCCGCCTGTCTCCGCAGGGGCTGCGCTTCGACCTCTCCTTGCCGATGCCGGCGAGCGCCGAATGACCATGCGATCACGCAACACCTACCTCGTCTCCCTGCTTACCTGCGCCGTCACGCTCACCGCGTGCGGCGAGGCCGAGACGAAGTCCCAGAACCAGGTCAACCTCTACACGGTCAGCCGCGAGGACCTGCCCATCAACGTCAAGGAGGGCGGCGAGCTGGTCGCCGTCAAGGAGCTCGAGGTCAAGTCGCAGATCGAGGGCAACGCCACGATCCTCAACCTCGTGCCAGAGGGGACGCTGGTGAAGACGGGCGACAAGCTGGTCGAGCTGGACGTCACCGAGCTGATCGAGAAGCGCGCTACCCAGGAGATCGCGGTAGAGAAGGCTCGCAACGCGCTCGAGCAGGCCCGGACGGCGCAAGACATCCTCGAGAAGGGGCTGCAGGCGGTGCTCAACACCGCCGAGTCGCAGCGCCAGATCGCCGCAATGGAGCTGCAGAAGTTGCTCGGCGCCAAGGACGGCAAGGGCTCCGAGGGCAAGAACGCCGACATGGTCCGGCGCCTCGAAGAGCTGGTGAACCCGCCTGCCGACGACGAGGAGCCGGGCGTCGTCACCCCCGAGGCCGAGGTGGAGCGTCGCCTCGTCGGCCAGGTCCACCCGCAGAACTACGCCGGCCTGATCGCGAAGGTCCGCGAGCTGCTGACCGTTAAAGGCGAGAAGGGCGACCCGCTGCAGCGCGACATGGGCGAGATGGCCAACAAGATCCTGCAGCAGGCGGACACGATCCGCCTCGCGATGGCGGACCTCAAGGTCAAGGAAGACACCGCCGCGCACAGCCGCCGCCTCGCGGAGAAGCAGTTCATCACGCGCAACGAGCTGGAGCGCGACGAGCTCGCCTACCAGAGCCAGGCCTCCAAGGTCACGATTGCGTGGAACGACCTCGAACTCCTGATCAACTACACGCTGCAGCGCGACAAGATCGAGTTCCGCCAGAACCTCGAGAACGCAGAGCTCGAGGTCGCGCGCGTATCGGCCTCCAACGACGCCGAACGCAAGAACTCGCAGTTCGACGTCGACGCCAAGCAGAAGGAGTTCGAGATCGCGAGCGACCGCCTCCAGACCCTCCGTCGCCAGATCGACAACTCGGTGATCTACTCGCCGGGCGAAGGCCTAGTCGTCTACTCGAAGGTCTCGCGCGGCCGGGGTGACAGCGAGCCGGTCGAGGAGGGCACGAGCGTGCGCCAGTACCAGACCATCCTCATCCTGCCCGACAACAGCCAGCTGAAGTGCCGGATCAAGGTCCAGGAAGCGATGGTCGAGAAGGTGCGCCGAGGCATGCCCGCGCACATCAGCGCCGAGGTGCGCCCCAACGAGGTCCTGACCGGCCGCGTGACCTACGTCGCGCCGGTCGCGGACTCGGCGAGCCGCTGGTCGGGCAACGACAAGAAGGTCTACACGACCGACGTCCTGCTCGACGGCGTCAACCGCGACGAGTCGCTGAAGGC
Organism: Luminiphilus sp.; assembly: GCA_041236755.1. Classification (GTDB taxonomy): domain Bacteria; phylum Planctomycetota; class UBA1135; order UBA1135; family UBA2386. The sequence goes on from JBERSB010000502.1 coordinate 9,002, forward strand.
CGGGATGAAGGCCGCCGCCACGATCACCGTCGACACGGTTCCGGACGTGGTGACCGTCCCGATCCAGGCTGTGCGGCGCGACCGTGCCGTCAACTACATCTGGAAGTTCACGCCCGAGGGCCCCGTCGCCGTCGCCGTCAAGGTCGGCGCGAACAACCAGGAGAAGGTGGTGATCCTCGACGGCGTGGAGGAAGGCGAGAAGGTCTACCGCACGCCC
>JBERSB010000503.1:0-2038 GCA_041236755.1 Luminiphilus sp.
GAGCCGGCCCGCTTCGTACTCGGTGAGCCACTGCCGCGACGACGACGCCACCAGCTGCTGGAGCTGCTGTTCGGACATCGTCTGTGACTGCGCTGCCGCCGACGCGACGACGCAAGCGGCTATGAACAGGTGTAGTTCGGTGCGCGCGGACATGGGCTCCGTTCGGACAACGGAAGCAAAGGGCCGGCACAGTCTAGCGCAGCCCCGCGCGGGCACGTGGAGATCGTTCGGCGGCGTGGCGACGCCGCAGCCGCGCGGCGCAGCTTGACGCCGTTCGACCACGCGGTCAACGTGGAGGCCCTGGGCCTGCACGGCTCGATACCATGCGCGCAGCGATGCTCTCCCGACTGGTGCTGACCCTCGCCGCGGCGCTCGCCGCGACGAGCGTCACGGACGCGCGCGGCCAGCAGCCCGGCGAAGGCCGGACGCACTGGGCCTTCCGACCGGTCGCGCGGCCGCCGCTGCCGGCGGACGCTGCTCCCGGCGCGCAACCCGTCGACGCCTTCGTAGCTGCGCGGCTGGCTGCGCGCGGGCTCTCGATATCGCCCCGCGCCGACCGCCGAACGCTCGCCCGCCGGCTGCACCTCGTCATGCTCGGCGTGCCGCCCACGCCCGAGGAGGTCGCGGCGTTCGCCGCCGACACGCGCGACGACGCCTACGCGCGGCTGGTCGCCCGGGTCCTCGTCGATCCGCGCTACGGCGAGCGTTGGGGGCGCCACTGGCTGGACGTCGTGCGGTTCGCCGAGAGCGACGGCTTCGAGACCAACCACCGGCGGCCCAACGCGTGGCGCTACCGCGACTACGTGATCCGAGCGTTCAACGACGACCTGCCGTACGACCGGTTCGTGCGCGAGCAGCTCGCCGGCGACGCGCTCGGCGCCGACGCCGCCACCGGCTTCCTCGTCGCCGGCCCCAAGGACATCGTCAAGAGCCCGGACGATGCGCTGACGCGCAAGCAGCGCGCCGACGAGCTCGACGACATGGTCGCCACCACCGGGGCGGCGTTCCTCGGCGTGACCGTGGGGTGCGCGCGCTGCCACGACCACAAGTTCGATCCGATCCCCCAGCGCGACTACTACGCGCTCGCGGCGGTGTTCTCAGGCGTCGAGCACGGCGAGCGCGCGCTGCCGCCCACCGCGGAGGAGGCCGCCGCGCGCGCGGCGCTCGACGCGCGTATCGCCGCGCTGGAACAAGCACTCGAACGACACGCGCTCCCGCCGCCCGAAGAGGGCGACGACGACGCGCCGCGTCCGGCGGTGCGCTTCACGCAGAACGAGGAGATCTTCGCGCCGGTCGCGACCCGCCGCGTGCGCTTCACGGTGTTCGCGACCTCGGGCGCGGAGCCGTGCATCGACGAGCTCGAGGTGTGGGCGGGCGAACGCAACGTCGGCCTGCAGAGCGCGGGCGCGGTCGCGTCGGCGTCCGGCACGCTGCCCGGCTACGCCATCCACCAGCTCGCGCACGTGCACGACGGCCGCTACGGCAACCGCCACAGCTGGATCTCGGACGAGCCGGGCGGCGGCTGGGTGCAGCTCGACCTGCCGAAGACCGAGCGAATCGACCGCGTCACCTGGGGCCGCGACCGCGACGGCGCGATCCGGGACCGGCTGGCCGTGTCGTACCGGATCGAGGCGCAGGACGACGCCGGCGAGTGGTCGGTCTTGGCGTCGTCGGCGTCGCGCCTGCCCTTCGCCGGCGGAGCCAAGGCGCACGGCTCGCCTGTCTACCGCTTCGAAGGACCGCGCGCCGAGCAGGGCCGCGCGGATCTGGCCGCGCTCGGCGCCCTGCGCGACGAGCGCGTGCGCACCGCGAACGCGCGTATGGCCTACGCGGGCCGCTTCGTCCCGCCGCCGCCAGTGCACCTGCACCGCCGCGGCGATCCGATGCAGCCCGGCGACGTCGTGCCGCCCGGCGCGCTGGGGCTGTTCGGCCCGCTCGTGATGGACGAGGACGCGCCCGAGCAGGCGCGGCGCCAGCGACTGGCGGCGTGGCTGGCCGACCCGGACCACCCGCTGACCGCGCGCGTGATGGCCAACCG
>JBERSB010000504.1:0-4149 GCA_041236755.1 Luminiphilus sp.
CGGCGAGGCGTCGCATCAGCTCCTTCACGCGAGCCTGCTTCTCGGCCACCTTGCGGTAGTCCGCTTCCGGAGCCGCGCTCTCCGCGGCCTGCGCGTCGACCTGCTTGGTCTTCTTGTTCACGCGCTCTTGGAGGAACTTCAACATCTTGAGCTCTGCCGACACGGGCACGAGCGGCGGGTTCTTACCGCCTCAAGTACCCGTTCAACCTCCGCCTTCTTTCTTCTCGATCGTGCGGCGGAGCGCGTTGATCAACAGCTCCAGGAGGTCCTCGACGTCCTTCTGGGCCTCGTGCATGACGCGGCCGGTCTCGTACTTCCGCAGGCCCGCCGCCACGTCGTGCAGCTCATCGCGGAGCTGCTCGACCATCGGCGGGAACACGGCGGTGGTGCCGTCCTCTTCGAGCAGCTTGAGCGCGTCGATCGTCTCCAGCTCCAGCTCGGTCTCGCCGCCGGCGAGCGCCTCGATCTTGCTGACCAGCGCGGTCGGGAGCTGGCCGTCGGCGGTCAGGATGTTCTTGCGCGAGCCGTCGACCGTCTTGGTCATCACCGTCAGCTCCCGCTGCCGCGCGAGCATCGCGGTGAAGCGCTCCTCGAGCGCGCGCAGCACCTCGTCCTGCAGCTGCTGCCGCAGCTGGGCGAGCGCCTCCTCGAGCGCCTGCTTGGCGGCGTCGAGGTCGTCCTTGGCGTCCTGCTGCTTCTGCTTGGCAGGCTTGAACTCCTTGAGCTGCCCGGCGGCGGCGCGCTGCTTCGGGACAGCCTGCTGCACCTTGTTCTTGCCGGGCGTGGGCTCGCCCTCGCCGGCGTCGTCGCCCTGCTCGGCCTGCTCCATGTCCTTGGCGAGCGTGTCGGTGGCCTTCTCGGTCTTCTGCTGCTCTTGGGCGAGCTGCTCGAACGGCAGCTTCAGCAGCTCGCGCGCGGCCTCCTCGGCCATCTCGTCGAGCTCCTTCATCGTCTGCTCAAGCGCTTCGACGGCCTGGTCCTGATCCTTCAGCGAGGACTCGGCCTGCTTGTCACCGAGCTGCTTCTGGGCCTTGCCCATCGACTTGGCGGCCTTGCCGGCGCTGCCGCTCGAGCTGCCGGCAGCGGGGGTGCCGTCGGGCGGCGTGGCCTCGGCGGGCTCGGGCTCGCCAGGCTTCGACTCAGAGGACTCGCCGGCCTTGGGCTCCCCGTCCTTGGGCTCACCGTCCGTGGGCTGGCCGTCCTTCGGCTGGCCGTCCTTCGCCTCAGACGCCGCGGCCTTGAGCTCTGCGTCCTTCTTGTCCAGATCACGCAGGTCCTTGGTGAGCTCCTCGGTCGCGGCCTTGAGCTCGCCCTCCTTCTGCTCGAGCGGCTCGGTCATGCCGGCCGCCGCGTCCAGCGGGAGCTTGTTGGTCTGGTTGCGCAGCGCCTGCTGCTGGTTGCGCAGGTCCTCGGCGCGCTGGCGCTGGGCCTCGATGTTCTTCAGGTGCTTCTGCAGCGCCTCGGCGCGAGCCGAGTCCTCCTTCTCCTGCTGCTGCTCCTTGGAGAGCTGGTCGACGCGGTCCTTGAAGCCCTCCAACAGGTCGATGCGCTCGAGCAGCTTGCGCAGGTCGCCGTTGCGGTTCTGCAGCAGCTCGAGCAGCGAGCGCAGGTCCTCGCGCAGCTTGCCCATGACCACCAGCGACTCGTCCCAGCGCTCCTGCCGGAGCAGGCCGCCGGCCTTCTCGAGGCGCTGGTGCAGCTGCTTCTCCTGCACGAAGCGCAAGCCCGCGCCGAGCAGCTTGCTCTCGTCGGGCTCGTCCGTCTGGAGCACGACCATCAGCTTCTGCATGCGGTTGGTCAGGTCGCGGAACTTGCTCTCCGCGAGCTGCTGCTTGCTCTGCGCAGCGGTCGGCGGGTCCTGCTGTGCGTGCAGCGTCGGCGCCGTCGGCGCCAGCGCCAGGCACAGGGCCGCACACAGGGCGGTGATACCTCTTGGAATCATGGTCAGCTCGCAGTGGATGCCCCCTGGGGCGTGGGAGCGGATGGTTGGTCTCGGACGTTCAGTCCTTCTTCTTCTTGGGCTTGAAGAGGCTGTCTTCGCGGTTGCGTATCCGCCGTTTGACGTCGGAGATCGCGTCGCTCTCCAGATTAATCACATTCCTCAGTTCTTCGAGTAGCGCGGCGAGCGTCTCGGCCTGCTCCATCGCCTTGATGATCTCGGCGAGGCGGCGGCCGATATCTCTGTAACCGTCTACAGCAGATCCTCTTACGCTTTCCTCGTTGGTCCGGACGAACTCGTTGACGAGCCGCGCCGTCGCGGGAAAAGCCTCCTTGGCCAGCTGCTCGAGCGGCGCGGTGATGACCGCCTCGATCTGCCGGACCTTGTTGTCCTCGATCAGCCGGTTGTTCTCGAGCTCCCACAGGATGCGCTGGTAGGCCTCGCCGACGAAGCGCACGCGGCGGCCCAGCGCCTGCTGCCGGCGGGCGAACACGCGGAACTTGGCCGTCGCCTGGCGCTGCTGGTCGCCCGCCTCTGCGGGGTTGATCGTCTCCGCCAGCTCCATCGTGCCGGTCGCCTCCTGGTCGGCGATCTGCTGCAGCTCGGCGCGCTGCTCGACCTGGCGACGGCGCAGCTCCTCGATCAGCTGGTCGCGGGGCACGACCCGGAACGTCATCGTCTCGCCGTAGCCCTCGTGCGGCTCGCCGGGCCCGAAGTTGTCCTTGGCGGAGTAGCGCAGCGAGAACAGCATGCCCGGCCGGATCGGGTTCTCCTTCGAGTTCTGGTCGCGGACCTTGTTCCACGTCAACAGATCCACGCTGGCCTCGGCTTCGTAGCGCAGCGCGCTGCGTTCGAACGGCGCGTCGTAGATCGCCTCGGCGTCGGCCCAAGGTTCGGGCGGCAGCGGCGCCTGCTCGTCTCCGCCCGCCGACGAGCGCTCTTCCTGCGCGCGCATCACGGCTGTGATCTCGCGCAGCCCGAAGTCGTCGCGCGCGCGCAGCGCGCCCGGGATGCGCGCTTCGTAGGTGATCGAGGACCCGATGCCGCGCAGCCGGAAGTCGACGGTGGGCGCCTTGTCCTGGCCGACCCGCAGCAGCAGCTTGGGCGGCGTGCCCGCGCCGAGGCTGTCCAGGTCGATGACGTCGACCACCATCAGCCCGGACTGCACCGGCGCGAACGTCCCGGAGAACGAGCGCTGGTCGTCGGCGACGGCCAACGCGACCTTCTCCTCACCGCCGACCAGCAGGAACGCCTCCTGCAGCGGCTTGCGGCTCGTGCCCGAGACCGCGACCGTCGCGCCGGACGGCAGCCGCACCTCACCCTCGGTGGGCGGCACGTCGAACGGCTCGCGCTCCATGTACTCCGGCAGCGTGACGCGGATCGCGAGGTCGGAGACGACCGGCCGCTCGACGATCCTCACGCGGAGCGTCGCCGGCAGCGAGTCGCCGCCCTGCACGCTCAGGTCGAGGTCGCGCACCACCGAGTCCAACGTCCACACGAACTCGTCGTCCCCCGTCAGGCTCATCGGCTCCGCGCCTTCGTCGCCGTCGGCGAACGCGTAGTCGACGAACACCTGCTCAGGCACCGGGCCGTCGACGCGCACGCGCACGGTCAGCGCGTCGCCCTGCGGCAGCCGCACCTCGCCGTCGCCGTCGACGAACGCGAGGCTCGTGTAGCGCGGCCAGTCGACGTTGGTGAGCAGCACGTTGCGCGCAGCCCAGATGCCGAGCGAGCGCGCGTCGACGCCGGCCCAGCCGCCGAAGAACAGCAGCATCGCCAACACGCCGAGCGCGAACCTGCGCACCCGGCCGCCGTCGATGGCCGCCGCGAACGGCACCGCCTGCAGGCGGTCGCGCAGGTCCTGGACGACCGCAGCCTTCATCTCGCGCGACTCGATCGAGCGTCCGTCCTGCGCGAGCTCTTCGTCGAACTGGAGCGAGCTGATCAGCTGCTGCTCGAGCTGCGGGCAGCGTCGCTCGACGGCCAGCGCCATCTCTTCGTCGCTGAGCGCGACGGTCATCGGCCGCAGCAGCCGCCGCCTCACGACGCGCGCCGCGACGACGACGAACGCACCGAGCAGCACCGCGCGGAACGCCCACTCGAGCCGCAGGAACCGGTCGGCCAGCAGCGTCGGCAACGCGTCGGCCACCTGCCTCCGGGCGACCACGCCGAGCGTGTCCGGCCACAGCCCCGCGCGCACGCGGCGGCGC
>JBERSB010000505.1:0-11742 GCA_041236755.1 Luminiphilus sp.
GATGCCGCCGACGAGGAAGTTGATCAGCAGCACGATCGGCGCGCCGTCCGCGCCGGCGCGCTCGACCAGCCGCGCGAACTCGCCGAAGTGCACGCTGGCCGGCCGCCGTATGCCGCCGACGACGCCCGCGACGAAGTCCCCCACGAACGCGAGCACGTCGCGGGCGCCGCCCGCCGCTGCATAGGCGAGGTTGCCCGCCTCGGCGACGAGGCCGGGATGGCGCGGCGCCTGCCGGTCGACGGCCGCGGGCTCCTGGCCTCCGTAGAGCTGCAGCAGCTGCGCGACCTCCGCGTTCGCTCCAGAGATCGCGACGTCCCGGCCGGCCGCGCGCGCCCGCGCGACGGCCTCGAGCAGCAGCGCCGCGGCGCCGCCGTCCAGGCGCTCGACCGCCGACAGCTCGAGCTCGGACTGCTGGGCGACGGCGAGAGCGCGGGGCAGCTCGGCCCACAGGCTCGGCCCCTGCACGAGCGTCAGCGCGCCCTCGAGCGACACCCGGCACCGGCCGCTCTCGCCAGGCTCGACGCGCAGACGCAGCGGGCCGCTCATCGCAGGCCGACCTCGTCGGAGGCCGCCGAGAGGGCGCCTGCGACGGACGGTCCGCGGTCGCCCCCGCGCCTGCACGCCCAGCCGCCGGACGCGCAGCACGCCGCGCGCCGACCGCCTCGCACGTCCGCCCACCTCATACCGCGATCGTCGACGCGCGGGCCGCTCTGCGCACGCGTTTTCCTGCCGGCCACCGGCGGGCGCGCTCCAGCAAAGCAGCGGGCGCGTTCCGTTCGACGGCGCGGTTGCTGCGGTGTGCCCGGTGTCGTCTCATGGCGCCGCCGCCTCCCGCGCGCATCCCAGCAGCCATGAGCGAACCATCAGCCGACCGCGCACCCGCGCAGCGCCGCGAGGCGCTGTGGCAGCGCATAGCCGTCGGCGCGCTCGCGGCGCTGATCGCGCTGATCGCGTGGCTGCCCTCGTGGCTGGCGTTCGCGATCGGCGACCTGCTCGCGGTCCCGTGGTTCGTCTACTGGAGTCTGCACGACCGCCGCGGCCGCCGCTCCAGCGGCTACTGGCGCAACACGCGGCTGGCGTTCCGCGAGGGCACACAGCTCGGCCCCGACAAGCCGCGACGTCACCTGTGGCGCTGGTCCCGGCACATCGCGTGGATCCTGATCGACTTCTGCAGGATGCGGCAGATCGACCGCGACAACCTGCAGGAGCACTGCGATCTGGAGGAATACGGGCAGGTGCAGGCCCTGTTCGAGGAGGGGCACGGGGTGATCTTCGCCACCGGCCACGTCGGCGTCTGGGACGTCAGCGGCCACGTCGCCGGACTCTTGGGGCTGCCGATCACGTCGGTGTTCCGGCCGAGCCCGCTGCCCGCGCTCGACCGCCTGATCGAGCACCTGCGCACGGGCACCGGCCAGACCGTGGTCGCGCGCAAGAAGGTGATGTGGACGCTCAAGAAGGTGCTCGAGAGCAACGAGGTCATCGGCCTGCTCGCCGACGGCGGCGGCAAGCACAGCGCCGTGGTCGCGCCGTTCCTCGGCACCAGCTCACGCACGGTGGCCACGCCCGCGCTGCTGCACCTCGCGACCGGCGCGCCGATCGCGGTGGTCGCCGTGCTGCGCACAGGGCGGATGCGCTACAAGCTGCGCGTCTTCGACGTGATCCGCGACGCCGACACCGGCGACCGGGACCGAGACCTCATGACGATCACCTCCCGGGTCAACCGCGCGCTCGGGCAAGGCATCGTCGAGGCGCCCGAGCAGTGGTTCTGGCAGAGCCGGCGCTTCCGGCACCGGCCCGAGGACGAGCAGCCCGGACCCGACGGGCTGCCGCCGGTGATCCCCGCCGAAGCGGCGCCGCGGCCGATGGCCGCGGCGGAGCGCCGTCGGTCGCCGCGGCGCGGGTGACCGCGGCGCCGTCGGTGCACAGGGGACGAGCGGTCGGCGCGCCGCGCGACCAGGCAGCGGGGTGCTGCGCGATCAGAAGGAGATGTCCCACTGCAGGCGGACGCGACTGCCGGTCGCGTCGCCGCCGAAGAAGTCGTCTTCGTTGAGCGTCAGGTATGAGTAGTCGAGCGTGAGCTTGTTGTTGTGGCCGTTGAAGAACCAGTTGGCGCCGAGCGTGAACTCCTGACGGTCGTCCTCGGCGGCGAGGTTGCTGGCGTTGGGCTCGCGCAGCCATGCGTAGCGCACGGCCAGCTCGAGCGGCTCGGGGAAGTCGCTCCAGATCTCGTTGAAGAAGTAGCCCCACTGCGTGTAGAGGCCGTAGAGGTCGTTGTCCTGACCGGCTTGGCCGGCAGCCAGCGTCGTGTCCTGGATGTTCTTCCAGTGGAACTCGTTCTGCGTGGAGAAGCCCTGGTACTTGAACGCGAACTCCGCGACGGCCTGGTGGATCCGGTACTGGCCGTTCCCGGCGGCGTCGACCTTCTGGTAGCCGTCGAGGTTGCCGCCGCCGCTGGACGACCACCTCGTCGCGCGGCCCGTGTGCGTGGCGCCGCCGATCGCGAAGCTGCCCGTCGGCTTCTCGGTGCGCTCGACGTCGGTCTGGCGCAGCGCGAGGTCCCTGCCGAGGAAGTTCCACTGCAGGCGGCCGACATACATCAGCTCGCGGTCGTCGTTGGAGACGCCGCGTCCCTCGCCGGTGAACGCGCCGAGGTAGTAGCGCACGTCCGACCCGGTGCCTTCGAAGAGGCGTCCGCGGAAGCTCAGGCCGACCTGCCGGTCGATCGTGAACACGCGGTTGACGATCGAGCGCTCGACGAACTGCTGGCGGCCCGAGGAGTCGACCCGCTCACGGTTGTAGTCGATCTTCCACTGTCCGGCGCGGATGCCGAAGGCCTTGTTCTTGGCGACGTCGATGCGCCAGTCGATCACGCGAGCGCTCGAGTTCGCGCTCGAGTTGTCGAGCGACCGCGTCGGCTGCAGGTCCACCTCGAAGTAGTACTTGAGCCACGGCCGGTAGCCGTGGCCGCCGATCTTCATGCGCAGACGGAGCGCCTCGAGCGTGGTCTGATCGGTGTCGACCGCCTCCACGCTGCGCGGGTCGCTGCGGTAGGGGTCGGTCGCCCGCAGCTGCGCGCGCCACTGCAGGTTGGTCTGGTAGTTGCCGTCCCGCGACTCGAGCCGGAAGCCCTTGCTCGTGTAGCTGGCTTTGGCCAGCGAGTGGCGGTCGAAGTAGCTCTCGATGGCCGCCGCCAGCTCGGGGTCGGTCGGCTTCGCAGCCGCCTCGCCGCCGCCTGCGGCCGGCGGATCCTGGCACGGCAGCAGCGCGCAGGTGGAGAAGAGAGAGAGGGCAAACGCTCGGGTTCGGAACATCCGTTTGGTTGGCTTTCGGTGCGGAAGGACAACGGGGAGAGCGTGTCTGTAGGGATGCCGTATGTAGATTTGGTGAAGACTCCGTAGTGCTTGCGTAAAGGCCATCTCGCCGCGCGTGAAGATCCGTGGAGCAACGGGGCAAGACGACAACGACGTCGTTCGGGGCGCTGCGCAGTCGCGAGCGACCCGAACCAGCCGGCTCGATGAAGATCCGCTGCTGCGCGCCGAAGAACCGCGCAAGCCTCGATGAGGGCGCCTCGCGCTTCGGTGGAGGCCTTGTTGCTTCGTTGGTGAAGCCGCGACGAAGGTCCGGCTGTGCGACTGGCTCGGCCGACGAGCCTGTCGCCGCCCGAGCCGCCCGGAGCCGACCCCTGCCAGGCGCGGCTTCCATGACGTAAAACACTGCTGGATATAGCCCTATGCGCCCATCATGCCTCGGAGCGCGGGCGCACGGCGAAGGCGGCCGACGCGCCGCCGCGCGGCTGCAGCCGCGCTGCTCGGTCCCTGCTGCGCTATGGATGCGGTCCACCGAGCGCAAACCTTCACGGTTTCTTCATGATATGCGTGCGATGCCTTCACGGCTCGACGGTGTCTTCTACTCGTCGCGATCTCCAGCGACCCCCGAATCACGCCTGAGACCAACATGAAGAACCTGTTCGCCTGCACCCTGCTCGCTTCGCTCGGATTCGCCGCCTCGTGCGGCCAGAGCAACGCAGCCTCCGAGATCGAGAACATCGGCTCCGACACCCTGCTCGAGGTCGCCGGCGCCCTCGCCGAGAAGTACGGCACGATCCACCCCGAGGTCCCGATCTCGGTCTCCGGTGGCGGCTCGGGCGTCGGCGTCGCCGCGCTGATCGCCAACGACTGCGAGATCGCCAACTGCAGCCGCCCGCTCAAGGACAAGGAGATCAAGAACGCCGAGAAGAACGGCGTCAACCCGGTGCAGCACATCGTCGGCTACGACGGCATCGCGGTGTTCGTGCACAAGGACAACCCGCTCAAGTCGCTGACCATGGAGCAGCTGGAGGCGATCTTCGGCGAAGGCGGCAAGATCGAGTCCTGGAAGGACCTCGGCATGGACATGGGCAGCGACGACGCCAACCTGATCCAGCTGGGCAGCCGGCAGAACAACAGCGGCACCTACGAGTGCTTCCGCGAGAAGGTGCTCGGCAAGCAGGGCCGCTTCAAGCAGCGCTGCAACAACCTCAACGGCAGCAAGGACGTCGTCGAGTTCTGCGCAGCCTCGAAGAGCGCCATCGGCTACAGCGGCCTCGCCTACAAGACCGACGACGTGCGCGTGGTCCCGATCGCCCCGGCCGACGGCCAGGACGCCATCGCGCCGACCGTCGACACGGTCCAGGCGCAGACCTATCCCATCGCGCGTCCGCTGTTCATGTACACCAACGGCGAGCCCACGGGGGTCGTCGGCGCCTACATCGGCTGGATCAAGGGAGCCGAGGGGCAGGGTGTGCTGCGCGACAAGGGCTACGTTCCGCTGAAGGACTGAGCCACTGAAGGACTGATCCCCTACAGGACTGAGCCCCTGCAGGACTGAGCCGCTGACGTGGGGCTCCAGAGGCGGGGCGGCCGCGACATACCTGGCCCCTCCGCCCGCTTTGTCTGGCGCCCGACCCGGCGATCGCATCACATGGCGGAACTCGTAACGACACCGACCGGCGAGAAGCCCTTGTCCACCCACTACGAAGAACGACTCCAGCGCGACCTCGACTGGATCCACACCATGGTGGCAGAGGTCGGCACCCAGCTCGTGGCGACGATCGACAACGCCAGCACCGCCGTGCTGCAGCTGGACCGCCAGCTCGCAGCGGAGACGGTGGTCGGTGACTTCGTCATCAACCGCCAGACGCGCGAGCTGGACCGCCTGTGCCACGCGTTCGTCGCGCGCCACCTGCCGAGCGCCGGCCACCTGCGCTACGTCTCCTCGGTGCTGCGCCTCAACATCGCGTTGGAGCGGATCGGCGACTACGCCGCGACGATCTCGCGCACCGCAGCGCAGCTCTCCGACCGACCGCCCGAGGCCGTCGCCAGGGACATCCAGACGATGAGCGAGCAGGCGCGCAGCCTGCTGTCCGACGCGCTGAAGAGCTTCAACGACCGCGACGCCGCGATGGCGAGCACCGTGCTGACCACGGCGCGCCAGTTCGCGCCCTACTTCGACCGCGTGTTCGACGACCTCGCCAAGGAGGGCGAGCACCACAGCCGGCCGATCAAGGACCTGTTCAGCCTGATGGCCACGCTCAACCGGCTCGAGCGGGTCATCCACCAGGCCAAGAACGTCTGCGAGGAGACGATCTTCGTCGTCACCGGCGAGGCCAAGGGCGAGAAGCGCTTCCGCATCCTCTTCCTCGACGACGCCAACGACGGCGCGAGCCAGCTCGCCGAGCACTTCACCCAGAAGGCCTTCCCCAACAGCGGGCAGTACGAGAGCGCCGGCTGGTCGCCTGCCGAGGAGGTGGCGCCGGCGTTCGTGAAGTTCGCCGAGACCGTCGGCCTCGACCTCGACAAGGCGTGGCCCACCGACCTGCAGGCGCGCACGCCCAACTTCGACGACTACGACCTCGTGGTCTGCCTGACGAAGGCCGCCTTCGAGAACCTGCCGCGCCTGCCGTTCCACACGACCGCGCTGCAGTGGGACATCGACACTTCGACCAGCCCGGAGCTGGTCTACCGCCAGCTCACGCCGCACGTGCGCGAGCTGATGGACCGCCTCCGCGGCGAACAGGCCGGCTGAACGTGAACGCACCTCGCATGCAATCCAAGGCAAGGCTGACGCAGGCTCCGGGCCCGGTGCTGGCGACGTCCCGCGAGCCGGCCTGGGCCGACGCGCTGGACCGTCGCGACCGCGCGTGGATCACGGACATGATCGCGCGCGCGCTGGTGATGCTCGGCGGCGTCTCGGCGATCCTGTTCATCGGCGCGATCTTCCTGTTCATCACGACCGAGGGCCTCGACTTCATGCTCCACCGCATGGACCTCGGGCAGCTCTTGTTCGGCGGACGCTGGGAGCCGACGGTCGAGCCCGCGGAGTACGGCGCGCTGCCGCTGATCATGGGCACGGTGTGGATCACCACCGTCGCGATGTTGATCGGCGTGCCGCTGGCGTTCGCCGCCGCCGTCTACGTCGGCGAGTTCGCGCGCGGCCGCCAGCGCGAGTGGCTGAAGATCGGCATCGAGCTGCTCGCGGCGATCCCGTCCGTCGTGTGGGGCGTGATCGGCCTCTACGTGATGAAGCCGCTGATCGAGGACATCTTCGCGGTCCAGATCGGCCTGAACGTGCTCAACGCCGGCATCATCCTCGGCCTGATGGCCGCGCCGATCATCGCGACGATCGCCGAGGACGCGCTCAAGGCCGTGCCCGAGGGCTACCGCGAGGCGGCCGAGTCGCTCGGCGCGACGCGCTGGCAGGTCATCTGGAAGGTCGTGCTGCCGCACGCGCGGCCCGGCCTCTCGGCCGCCGTGCTGCTCGGCGTCGGCCGCGCGTTCGGCGAGACGATCGCCGTGCTGATGGCCTCGGGCCACCGGCTCATGGTCCCCGACAGCGTGTTCGACTCGGCGGCGACGCTCACGGCGACCATCGCCGCCGAGCTCGGTGAGGCGGCCGTGGGCAGCGACCACTACCAGGTCCTGTTCGTGCTCGGCCTGCTGCTGTTCCTCATCACCTTCTCCGTCAACCTGATCGCGGACCGCATCGTGCGCGGCAGCAGGAGGTCCGAATGACCAGCGTCGACGCCTCCCAGGCACAGGTCCCGGACGCGGGCCCGGGCCGCGTGTTCGCGGCCTCGCCGAACGAGACCAAGGCGCTGAGCGTCCAGAAGCTGCTCAAGCTCGGCTTCTTGGCGGTCACGCTGCTGCTGCTGATCCCCGCCGGCGGCATCCTCGCGGTGCTGGTGTGGGAAGGCGCGCCCGGGCTGACCTGGGAGTTCCTGACGACCAAGCCCACCGACAACGGCGCTGCGGGCGGCATCTCGACGGCGCTGGTCGGCACCGTCTGGATGACCGGCGTGGCGCTCGCGTTCTCGCTGCCGCTCGGCGTCGCCGCGGCGCTCTACCTCAGCGAGTACGCGCGCGACAACTGGCTGACCCGCACCATCAACGTCGCGATCGTCAACCTCGCCGGCGTGCCGTCGATCGTGCACGCGCTGTTCGGGATCGGGGCGTTCGTCTACTTCCTGCAGTTCGGCAAGTCCGTGCTCGCAGCAGGCTGCACCCTCGCGGTGATGACGCTGCCGGTGGTGATCGTGTCGACGCGCGAGTCGCTGCAGGCCGTCCCCCACGCCTTCCGCGACGCCTGCTGGAACATGGGCGCGACCCGCTGGCAGACCATCTGGCGGATCGTGCTGCCGAACTCCGGCTCGGGCATCCTCACCGGCCTGATCCTGGTCGTCTGCCGCGCAGTCGGCGAGACCGCGCCGATCATGTTCACCGGCGCGGTGTTCTTCCGGCAGTTCTACCCGAGCGGCCTGTTCGACAAGTCGATGGCGCTCTCGTACCACCTCTACAGCGTCTCGATGCACGTCAAGGGCGTGCCGGACCACATCCCGTTCACGGTGGCGCTGACGCTGATCCTCGTCGTGCTGTCGATGAACGCGGTCGCCATCTACTTCCGCATGAAGCTCCGGGGGAAGAAGAAGTGGTGACCGCCGCGCAAGCGTCCGCCCAGCAGCCCGCAACCGACGTGCTGCTCGAGGTCCGCGGGCTGTCGATCTCGTACGGCGACAAGACCGCGCTGTCGGGCGTCGACTTCGAGGTCCGCCGCAACGAGATCTTCGGCATCATCGGTCCGGCCAACTCCGGCAAGACCTCGTTCCTGCGCTCGCTCAACCGGATGGACGAGTTCGAGCACACGATGAAGGTGGACGGCCGCATCACGTTCGCCGGCCGCGACGTCTCGAACGTGCGCAACCTCTACGCGCTGCGCCGGATGATCGGCGTCGTGTTCCCGCTGCCGGTCGGCCTGCCGCTGTCGATCTACGACAACGTCGCGCTGGCGCCGCGGCTGCGCGGCGTGCGCAACAAGGCCGAGCTCGACGGCATCGTCGAGCGGTGCCTGACCCGCGCAGCGCTCTGGGACGAGGTCAAGGACCGCCTCAAGAGCCTCGGCTCGCTGCTCAGCGGCGGCCAGCAGCAGCGCCTCACGATCGCGCGCGCGCTGTCCCAGGACCCCGAGCTGCTGCTGCTCGACGAGTTCTCGATCGCGGTCGACCCCGTGACGACGATGCGGATCGAGGAGGTGCTCAAGGACCTGCGCGAGGAGATGACCATCGTGTTGGTCACCAACCTCGTGCAGCAGGCGCGCCGGCTCGCCGACCGCACGGCGTTCTTCCTCAACGGCGAGTGCGTCGAGGTCAACCGGACCGAGACCCTGTTCACCGGCGGCGCGCGCGACCAGCGCACGCAGGACTACCTGGAGGGCCGCTATGGCTGATCCCCAACCCGCGGCGGCGGCCCCGGCCCCCGCTCCGCTCGCCGACGCCTCGCACGCAGCGCCGCGCTCGCACGAGCACGCGGCGATCGAGGTGCGCGGCATGAACCTCTGGTACGGCGACTTCCAGGCGCTGCACGACGTCGACCTCGACATCAAGGCCGGCATCGTCACGGCGATGATCGGACCGTCGGGCTGCGGCAAGTCGACGCTGCTGCGCAGCGTCAACCGCATCAACGAGCGGCTCGACTACGTGCGCACCACGGGCACCATCAAGGTGCACGGCGAGGACATCTACGGCCCCGGCAGCTCGCAGATCCAGGTGCGGCGCCACATCGGCATGGTGTTCCAGCGGCCGAACCCGCTGCCGCTGTCGGTGCGGGACAACGTGCTGTTCGGCCACCGGCTGCACCGGACCGCGTCGTGCTCGCGCGCCGACGAGGACGCGATCGTCGAGCAGGCCCTGCGCCAGGTGCTGCTGTGGGACCGCGTGAAGGACAGGCTCCACAAGAAGGCCACCCAGCTGTCGCTCGAGGAGCAGCAGAAGCTGTGCATCGCGCGCCTCTTGCCGACCAAGCCCCAGGTGCTGCTGATGGACGAGCCCTGCTCGGCGCTCGACCCCGAGGCCACCTCGGCCGTCGAGGAGCTGATCTGGGAGCTGCGCGGCAAGTACTCGATCCTGATCGTGACCCACAACATGGCGCAGGCCCGCCGCGCGAGCGACGAGTGCGTGTTCATGCTGCTCGGCAAGGTCATCGAGCACACCGCGACCGAGCAGATGTTCGTCGCGCCGGAGAAGAAGGAGACCTCGGACTACATCGAGGGCCGGTTCGGCTGATCCCTGCGCCGGAGCGCGCCTGGCCTGCGGCCGCGCCCCGCTCGTCTGGTATCGTGCCGAGCCGCATGTCTGCACGCACGCCGCTCTGTCTCCTGCTGCTCGCAGCACCCGCGCTCGCCGCGCCTCAGGACCCTGCAGAGGTCCTGGCGACCTACAAACTCGAAGGCCGAACCCAGAACGTCACGCGCGCCGACGTGGCGCTTGAGATGGCCTTCCACCTGCTCCGCCGTGACCGCGGCCGCGAGGCGTGCGAGATGATCGTCGACACGCTGGTGACGCGCACCGAGGCCGACACCCAGGGGCTCACGCCGAGCCGCGCCGACGCCGAGGCGTTCTGGGAGAAGCTCAAGGACCAGCTGCGCGCGCAGGGCCACGACCCCGAGCGGTTCGCCGCGGTGCGCAACACCGGCCTGGACCGCTGGCTCGAGGACCTCAAGGTGCAGATCGCGCAGGAGCGTCTGGTGCGCAAAGAGCTCGGCCTCTCCGAACGAGAGAAGGTCAGCGGCGACATGCTCAAGCTCTGGATCGGCGAGGCCCGCAAGCGCCACCGCATTGAGACCGACCCCGAGAAGCTGCCGGTGGGCACGGTCGCGCGCATGGACGAGCAGGCCGTCTCCCTGATGGACCTCGGCATGCTGCTGCTGCGCACCAGCGAGGACTTCGAGCGCGACCGGTTCATCCGGCAGGTCGTCTACCTCGAGTCGATCGAGAAGATGGCCGAGAAGCTGTCGCTGCGCGTGCAGGAGCGCGACCTCGACCGCGCGGTCGAGGCGCGCCGCGCGCAGGCCCGAAAGGACCCCCGCTTCTCGCAGGTGCGCTTCGAGGAGCTGCTCAAGGCCGAAGGCCTCTCGATCGCGGCGCTGCGCGAGCTGCGCACGTTCCGCAGCCAGATCCTGCTCGACAAGCTGGTGGTCGCCAACTTCTCCGACGCGCAGCTGCGACGAGAGCTCGAGGAGCAGCGTGACGAGGTGCTCGCGCAGGTCGGCCCGCGCCGCCGCGTCGGCCTGATCTACCTGCGCGCGCGCAAGGAGCCCAACGCGATCGTCGACCGCACGTTCGAGCAGGCCAAGGAGCAGCTGCTCAAGGTCCGCGAGCGCATCGCCAAGGACGGCTTCGCCGCGACCGCGAGCATCGAGAGCGAGCACGGCCAGAGCAAGCGGCAGGGCGGCGACGTCGGCTGGCACCGGCCTACGTCGAAGCAGCTGCCCGAGGTCGTGGTGAAGGCCGCCTTCGCGCTCGGGATCGCCGAGGTGTCGATGCCGCTGCAGGACGACAACGGCTGCTACCTCGTCACCGTGCTCGAGCACGAGGCGGTGCCGAGCGACGACGAGCTGCTCGAGCGGCTGCGCGTGCACCGCGGCCAGGAGTTCAGCGAAGCGATCCTCGCCGACGCAGACGTGAAGATCGTCGGCGCCGAGGACGGGGCCGAAGAAGGCAAGGACTGAGTCGCTGCTTCGCGCTCAGCCCCAGGCGACCACCGCGACGCCGGCGCCGTCCTCGAGCTGCAGCCGCGTGCCCGCCGCCTGGAAGTCCTCGGGCAGGTAGCCGAGCCCGACGCGCAGCCCGAGGCCCTCGACCGCGACCGCGGACATGACGCGGCCGACCGGCAGCTCGTCCTCGAGCTCTACCAAGGTCTGCGGCTCGTCGACGTCCGCGCCCGCGTCGAGCTCCAGCAGGCACAGCTTGCGGTTGACGTGGCCGTAGGTGTGGATGCGCGCGACGATCTCCTGGCCGGTGTAGCAGCCCTTGCGCGTCGAGCAGTTGTCGTCGAGGCCGGCTTCGAGGGCCAGCGTGCTGGCCTCGGTGTCGACGCCGACGCGCACGACGCCCGCGGCCATGCGCGCGGCCTCGGCGAGGTCGCTAGGAAGCGCTGCGCACTCGGCCGGCGCAGCGCCGCCGTAGCGCCGCTCGAAGAGCACGCCGCGCCGCGCGAAGCGCAGTTGCAGGCCGCCGTCGTCGTCGACGACCTCTGCTGTGGCCGCGTCGCTCGCCGCGACCAGCTCGTGGCACATCCCGCGGTCGAGCCGCGCGAGCTCGAGCTTCTCGGTGACGTGGTAGCGCTCGAGCAGCGCGAGCAGGCCGTCGACCTGCTCGCTGGGCGTCTCGAGCCGCACGGCGTCGCCCTCGCACCACGCGAGCGCGGTCCACAG
>JBERSB010000506.1:0-2739 GCA_041236755.1 Luminiphilus sp.
TGCTGCCCGCCGACGCGCGCAGCGCGCTCTTGGCCGAGCGGGTCGCCGCAGCACGCGCGGCGCTGAAGGACGTTGCGGGCGTCGCCGTCGCCGCGTCGCCGTCGGCTGCGGGCCTGCGCGACGTCGCGGTCGCCGACGCGATCGAGTTCCTGTGGACGCTGCGCACCCAGGACGTCGGCCGCTACCTGAAGCCGCGCGACGTGCAGGCGCTCGACCGCGTCGTGCGCGTGCTCTCGACCGTGCCGATCCGCTGGCTGCCGCTGATCGGCAGGCTCGCGGTCCACCCGATGCCGCCCAACCCCGAGGAGCGCATCGTCGCGCTGGGCCGGCGCGTGGCCGACTGGCTCGAGTCCTGGCACAGCCGGATGCTGTTCGTCGCCGACCTGCACGGGATCGTCACCGGACCGCAGATCCTCGACCGCGTGGCGACGGCGATGGTCAAGGCGAGCCAGCGTCCGGCGGTCCGTCTGCTGCTGTTCGGCGGGCTGTTCCTGGTCTTCAACCGCCTGCTGCACGGCACCGCCGTCGGTGAGCTGCTCAACAAGATCGTCGGTCTGCCGCTGGTGCTGCTCGGCAGCGTTTGCCTCGTGTTCTTGATGCTCGGGCACTGGATGAAGCGGCTGGCCGGCCAGGCGTCGGAGAACTACCGGCTCACCAGCGAGGCGCACTTCATCTCGCAGCTCGAGCGGGTCCAGTCCCGGCACGAGCAGGACGACCTGGACTTCCTGACGCGGCGCGTGTTCCAGGACCCGTCCAACCGGACGCACGCGCGGCGGCTGCTCGCCGACCAGCTGCAGAGCGCGCGCACGGGCGTGCCGGCCGACGGGGGGACCGCGCCGGACCGCGTGTGCCTCGAGAGCAACCGGGTGGCGCTTCTCTACCTGCACTTCCTCGACGGCGCGCCGCTGCACATCAGTGACGTCAAGACGACCGAGCAGCTGCTCGCGAACCAGTCGCTCGAGAACCTGCGCCAGGAGTTCCTCGCGATGGACCGGGCGTCGAAGCGCGAGCTCCGCCGCCTCAAGCTCGACGACGGCTCGCTGTTCTCAGGGCCCTACCTCTGGTTCCGCTTCATCACCGAGTCGATCGCGGTCGAGGCCGCCAAGCGCATCGCCGGCTACAACAGCTGCTGCGTGCCGCTCGACATGCGCGAGCACGCGGATCCGGCGGCGCTGCAGCGGATGGAGGACTGGCTGCGGCGCCGGCGGGACCCGCGCGCGGGCCGCACACCCAAGGGCAGCGACAGCGACGCGGCCGGGTATCCGACGACCGAGTTCACCGCGCTCGACTTCCTCGGCGGGGACGAGGAGCGGGACCGCCACCTGGCTGCGGTGTTCGGCGAGGACGTGCTGGAGACGGTGCGCTTCGACCGCCGCACGATGATCCGCGAGATCTTCGGCACGCGGCCGGTGCACCACCTGCCCAAGGAGAAGCGGAGCTTCAACCCGCTGCGGTTCTACGAGCGGCGGCTCTCGCACGGCCGCGTATTGCTGGCGCCGGCGTTGCTGCTGTGTCGGCTGCTGAAGACGGCCGGGTGGCTCGTGGGCCGGGTGCGCCGCGTCGTCCGGGAGGTCCTGGACCCGGACCTCGCGATGCAGCAGCGCGAGGTGGGCGAGGCGCCGTTCGCGGTGGCGCTGCGCAAGATCCACCGCATGAAGGCGCCGGGCCTGCTGGAGGCGATCCGGCTGCGGCTGCGCCTCGACCCCGTCTACTCGGGCGCGCCGCCGGGGTGGAGCGAGCCGATGCCGAGCCCGGACCGATCGGAGCTCGAGCGCGACCTGGAGTTCCTGCAGCTGCGGGAGCGCGAGGCCGCGGAGCTGCGCGACGAGGCCGCGCGCGTGCGCCGCGAGGTCGCGCGCCTGCACGCGCAGGTCCGCCGCGGCCGGGTCGCGTGGGGCGACGGCGCACAGGACAGGGAGCGGCGCGTCGCGGGCGAGCTCGCCGTGACGTGCGCGTGGATCGCCGACAAGGACGGCGCGCGCAGCCTGATGCTCGCCGAGCGGTGGCGCGAGGACGTGCTGCCGTCGCTGCTCGCGCGCCGCGAGCCGGTCGGCTGGGCGCAGCGGTCGTGGGCCTGGGCGCGGGGGTGCGTCTTCCGGCACCCAGTCGACCACTGGCTGGCGCGCGAAGGCTCGAAGCTCCTGGCAGCTGCGCGCGTCGAGCTGCGCGCCGCCTACGCAGGCGACCATGGCGACACGCGCGGCGTGCTCGACGCGTGGCGCTCGGTGCCCATGTCCGAGGCGCCGCACGACGTGGGCGAGCGCGTGTTCGCAGAGGTCTACCGCAACGGCCCCGCTGTGCGGCGGGATCTCCAGGCGCTGCGCGCCGTGCAGTCGCTGGCCGTGCTCGACGTGCGCACCTACCGGGACCTGGTGTTCCGTATCGGCGAGTTCGCGTCCGAGGGCGAGGACCCGTCGCTCGGCGCTGCGCTGCCCTAATCCTTGATGGCCTGATCCTCGATGGCCTGATCCTCGATGGCCTGATCCTCGACCACTTGGCCGAGGATCAGCGCGGCAGCCGCGCCAGCAGCGCGTCGACCATGCCGTAGACCTGCCAGTTGCGGTGCTCGGCGGTGGGGGTGAAGTCCTCGGCGAGGCGCCCCCCGAACCGCTGACCGGTGGTGCGCAGCCGCTGCTGCTCACGATCCGACCAGACGAGCGTGCGGGACTTGCGGTCGTAGACGTCCAGCGTGAGCGTCGCGACCTCGAACTCCTCGGCGGAATAGACCGAGTAGTTGGG
>JBERSB010000507.1:0-3052 GCA_041236755.1 Luminiphilus sp.
GGTCGAGGTCCGAGGCGCGGATCGGGCCGCCCGCGGCCCGCAGCGCCGCACCCTTGATGACGTGGCGGAGCTCGCGGATGTTGCCCGGCCAGGTGTGCCGCCGCAGCCGCTCCGCCGCTGCGGCGGTCAACGCCTGCGGCGCTGTGTGCCCGAGCTCTTCGGCGGCCTCGACCAAGAACCGCGCGGCGAGCACGTCGACGTCCTCGACGCGTTCGCGCAGCGACGGGAGCAGGATCTCGAGCTCACGCAGCCGGTAGTAGAGGTCCTGGCGGAACTGGCCTTCGGCGACCATCTTCTCCAGGTCCTGGTGCGTCGCCGCCAGGATGCGCACGTCGACGTGCACCTGACGGTGGCTGCCGATCGGGACCACGACGCGATCCTGCAGCACGCGCAGGATCTTGGCCTGCAGGTCGAGCGCCATGTCGCCGATCTCGTCGAGCAGGATCGTGCCGCCGTGCGCCTCCTCGAAGTGCCCGCGGCGCGCCTGCATGGCGCCGGTGAACGATCCCCTCTCGTGGCCGAACAGCACGCTCTCCATCAGCTGCTCGGGGATCGCCGCGCAGTTGACGGGGACGAACGGCCCCTTCGCGCGCCGCGACAGGTCGTGCAGCGCGCGCGACACGACCTCCTTGCCGGTCCCCGTCTCGCCGCGGAGCAGCACGGTGTAGTCCGCAGACGCATAGAGCTTGACCCGCTGCGTGAACTCGGCGCACGCGGGGCTGTCGCTCGCGAGCGCCCAGTGCCGGACCTCCTGCCGGCCGGGATCGAGCAGGCTCGAGACCAGGACGCGGTTGCCGAGCGACGCCGCCAGCATCCGCGCGCAGAACGCCAGCCGCTGGAGGTCCTCGGCCGTGAGCACCGCGCCGTCGCGGACGCAGTCGGCGTAGAATACCCCGAGCGCCTTGCCCAGCGCCTTGATCGGCAGCGCGACCGCCGAGGAGATGCCCTCGG
This sequence comes from Luminiphilus sp., assembly GCA_041236755.1. GTDB lineage: Bacteria > Planctomycetota > UBA1135 > UBA1135 > UBA2386. The sequence goes on from JBERSB010000507.1 coordinate 952, forward strand.
AACGCACGCTGTGGAACGTGCTGGCGACCGGGTCCGAAGCGGCCAGGGGGACGTGCACCACCTGCTGCGAGGCCCGCACCTGGTCGACCAGCGAGCCGCTCACGCGGAACGGCGCGCTGCTGTCCGGGCGGCTGAGATAGTAGGCGCCCTCGTCGTCATCCAGGTCCAGCGCGACGTGCGCGCGGTCGGCGCCGGTCGCCTCGAGCACCGCCGCCATCGCCGCAGCGACCATCTCGGGCGGGCTCTTCAGGCCCTCCAGGTGGTCCGACATCGCCATGAAGGTCTCGTACCACGCGCCGACGGGCGCGCCGGGCGACGCCCTGAGCTCGGCGGGGTCGAGGAGCTCGACGTCGTCCTCGCCGCCCTCGGTCTGGTAGCGCAGCTTGACGAGCGCGGGCCCGAGGTTGAGCACGTCACCCTCGAGGCACGGCTCGAACCTCGCGCCGACGCTCCCCGTCGCGCAGCGGATGGGGAACGGCAGGCCTGGCTCGGCGCGCACGCGGATGCGCCCGCTGCCGTCGACGTCGACCTCGAGCACGCGCCCGACGACGCCGGGCAGGTCCAGTTCCACCTCGCAGCCCGAGCGCATCCCGCCCAACCAGAACTTCGAGGCCGCGACGTCGACGTCGCGTGTCCCGGAACGGTCGGTGACTTCGAGGAGGACGGGCATGAGGCGTGGTGCAGCGTATCAGCAGACTACCCCGTCCCGACGGCCGCCGAGCCCGGTCGACGACCGGGACCACCAGATTCTGTTACCTTGGAGCACCGGCGAGACCTCCGCCGGGCCCGCACCACCGCGACGGAGACCGTCGCGCCGACGCTCTGCTCCCATGACCGCACCACCGACCGGCACCCAAGGCGAGCTCGCCTGCCTGCACTGCTCACCGCAGCGCACGGTGTGGCGCCGCGTGCTCGGCGACATCGTCGAAGTGCACAAGGTCTACCAGGCGGGTGCTGCCACCACCGCCGAGCAGGAGTTCGAGAGGGGCCGGCTCGCAGCCGGAGCCGGCGTGATCGACTACCGCGACGTGGTCACGGACCAGCGGAGCGGCCGGCCGGCCGTGCGCATCGCGTTCCACGACGGCCAGGACCTCGAGTCGATGGTCGCCGACGTCGGCGCCGTGCCGGCCGCGCGCGCGTTGGCGCTCGTCGGACGCGCGGCCACCACGCTCGCGCGGCTCCACGCGATCCGGACCGCGACGGCGCCCCGAGGCATCGTGCACGGAGACGTCAAGCCGCAGAACCTCCTGCTCGAGCGCGGCAGCTACGACAAGGTGCTGCTGCTCGACTTCGAACACGCACGCGTCATCGGCGTGACGCGGGTCGTCGAGACGTTCAGCGGCGGCACCGCCGCCTGGGCCCCGCCCGAGGCGCACTGCGGCGCGGCGCCGGACGCGTCGTTCGACGTGTTCGGGCTGGGCGCCACGCTCGCGTTCCTGCTGGACGGCGGCATCTCCAGGCTGGTGCCGCGGAACCGCGACGTCGACGCGCTGGTGCAGGCCTGCTGCGACCCCGACGCCGGCCTGCGCCCGACCGCCGCAGCGGTCGCGGCGCGCTGCACCGAGCTCGCTGCGAGCGTGCTCGAAGAGTCCGCCGAGGCAGACCTGCACGACTGGGCGACCGGCCGGTGCGAGGCCCGGCCTGACGACGAAGACGATCCGCGCAGCGCGATGTGGCTGCGGCGCGCGCGGCTGCGGCAGCGCCTGCCGCAGCTGCTGGCCCGTCCCGACGACGTCCCGACCACGCCGTCCGACCTGCTGGTGCGCATCGAGCAGGTCGCGCGGGTCCTGCGCCGGTTCCCGCGCAACGCCGCGGCGCTGCAGTGGCGGCGGGACCTGGTGGACCGGACGGCGAGCCTGCTGCGCGACGCCGCCGAGCACGCGCACAAGCTCGCGCGCCGCGAGCAGTTCGCCGATGCGGTCCGCTGGCTGCGGGACCTCGAGGCGCTGACCTCCGCTGTGTGCGCCACGCCGTCCGGCCTCGCCCGCGTCGTGGCGATGGCGCCCGGAGACGAACCGAGCGCGCTCCACCGTAGCCCGCTCGAGTTCCTCGAGATGCTGCGGAAGAAGGTCCAGGCCGACGCCGACGAGCTCGCCGCGCG
>JBERSB010000508.1:0-2819 GCA_041236755.1 Luminiphilus sp.
ACCGAGTACGAAGCGAGCCGGCTCAGCCCGCACGGGCTCTTGCGTGAGGAGGCGCGGCTGCAGCCCGACTACGTGCGCAGCGCCGCGCGCGGCGGCTTCATCGCCGAGCGGGACCCGGGCAGGCTGACGCACCTCGACGTGCTGCAGAAGATGCTCTTCTACGGCGAGAAGCACCCGAACGAGGCGATCGGCGAGGTGCTGCTCGACCTCGCGGCGACCGGCGTCGACGGCGCGTTCCTCGACCGGGAGGCGTTCGAGCTGCGCGAGATCGGCCACTGGGCGCTGATGCGGATGGAGGACCGCGGCGTGTGGTTCGTGGTCCTGCGCGCGGCCGCCGGTGAGCGCGTGCCGGTGCTCGACGAGCCGCGCCAGCAGGCGGCGCAGCGCAGGGCGCGTCACGGCGCCGACGAGGCGGTCTCCGAGGGACCCGGCCGGCGCGTCGCGGCGCTGCGCCTGCTGGGGCAGCGCGGCCTGCCGGTGTTCCGCAGCACGCTCGAGGCTGCGCTCGTCGACCAGGACCCGCGCGCGCGGCGGGCCGCGGCCGAGGCCATCACGCCGCCGTGGAGCCCTGGCACGATCCAGCGCGTGGCGCAGGCGGCGCGCGACGAGCGCCACCCGGTCGTCAGCCAGGCGCTCGTGCGGCTGTTGTCCTTGATGGTCAAGCGCCCGCCGAAGGAGCTCGGCGACACGATGCGCGACGAGCTGGTCGCGAGCGCCTTCACGCTGTTCGGCAAGGCCGGCTGGCGCACGGACATGGACCTCGTCGACCTGGTCGAGGCGCGGCCCAGCAAGGAGGCGATCCCCTACCTCATCGACGCGCTCGACCTCGAGCGCAGCCCGGACGCGCTGGTCGCAGCGGTCAACAAGCGCGCGTCGCCGCTGCTGCGGCAGCGCGCCGGCGGACTGCTGCGTCGCATCACCGGCGCGCTGGTGCCGCTCGAGGACGCGGCCGCGTGGCGGGCGTTCTGGGCCAAGGAGAAGGACAACATCACCGTGCCCGATCGCCTGCCCGCGCCGGATCCGTTCGGCACGCGCGTGGAGTTCTTCGGCGTGCCGGTGACAGGCGCGTCGATCGCGTTCTTGATCGACACGTCCGGCAGCATGGACGCCGCGCCCGGAACCGAAGGCCCGACCACGGGCCTGCGTCGGTCGCGGCGCGCGCGCACCCGCCTGGAGGCCGCCAAGGAGCAGCTGACGCTCGCGACGCAGGTGATGGAGGAGGGCTCGCAGTTCTTCCTGATGACGTTCGCCGACGAAGCCAAGACCTGGACGCGCGCGCCGCTGCGTCCCGGCAAGGACGTGATCCGCCGGCTGACCGGCCTGCTCAGCCGCCTCAACGCGCGCGGCGGGACCAACCTCTACGCCGGCCTGGTCGCGGCGCTCGAGATCGAGGGGCGCCGCTTCGGCGACGCGGAGCTGCCGAAGATCGACGAGCTGTTCGTGCTCAGCGACGGCCAGCCGACCGGCGGCGAGGTGCGCGACGCGGACACCATCTGTGAGCTGGTGCGCAGCGCCAACAAGTACGCCAAGGTCCGGATCAACACCGTGTTCACCGGCACAGGCGACGGCAGCGCGCTGCTGCGTCGCCTGGCCGAGGAGAACGACGGCGTGTTCGTGCAGCGCTGAGCGCCGCAGCCCGGCCTAGAGGCCGAGCGTGCCGAGCGCGCCGTTGGACGTCAGCAGGTTGCCGGAGTTATTCAGCGTGAGGCTCACCGCCTGCGCGCTGAGCGTGGCTCCGGTCAGCGCCGGGTTGTTCGGGACCGGCAGCGCGCCGCTCGCGACGCCCGCGACGGCGGGGCTGACGAAGCTCCCGAGCAGCACGTCGATCCACACCGAGCAGCCGGGCGCGTTGATGCCGATCGCCTGCAGCGGCAGGCCCGGACCCTGCGAGGAGCCCAGGACGAACAGCCCGATCGGCGAGATCGGGTCGACGTTGCTGGCTGTCAGCGTCCAGTTGGTGCCGAGGCGCGGCAGGTCGCCGCTCAGCCGCAGCGGCAGGCCTTCGCTGTCGTAGACGAGGAACGAGGCCGCGAGGTCGGCCGAGAGGTCCTTGGTCGGCGGGATCTCCGTCGAGGTGCCGCTGTTGAAGCCGACCAGCGTGTTGTTGCCGACGCCGCTCGAAGCCGAGTAGACCGTCGTCACGTCGCCGGTCGTCAGGTTCAGCTGCACCTGGAAGGTGCTGCCGGTCGTGGTGCCGAACGACCAGACGTTGTCCCACGTCACGTAGGCGATGCCGCCGACCTCCTCGAAGGTGATCTTGCCGCTGCCCGTGGCGTTCGGGTTCATGTCGTGCCAGTAGGGCGCGATCGTCGGCGCGGTCAGCGCCTGCAGCTCGTTGACCGTCGGGCTCCAGTCGGGGCCGCCGCCCGCGGGGCCGAGCGTGATGCGCCCGTTGGACTCCACGGTGAGGTCCGTCGTGGTGCCGCCCGGGATCGGCATCGCAGCCGACAGCGTCACCGTCTCCTCGATCTCGTCGGCGTCCGCGACGATCTGCGCGGTGGGCGACGGCGTCAGGAAGGCGCCGGAGATCGTGTCGACGCAGGTGTAGCCCGTCGGCGTGCGGAGCATCGACACCGTGACGCCGGTGAGGTCGAAGGCGCCGAGCGCCATGTCCTCGTAGAACATGGCGTCGTTGCGGATGCAGCCCTCGCCGAAGGTGGCGACTTCGGCGCAGCCCGCTGAGCCGCCGAGCGTCAGCACGATCCAGCCGGGGCTGGTCGGGAGGAGGCGGAAGCCGTCCGCGGACATGTCGACCGTGCCGGGCGCCGTGAACTCCTCGAACCCCGACGGGTCGGTCGTGACCGGCTGCGTCGAGAGAG
>JBERSB010000509.1:0-2819 GCA_041236755.1 Luminiphilus sp.
CGGAGCTGAGCAAGCACGCCGACCGCGAGGTCCGCGCGCGCGCGCAGGCCCTGCTCGGCGCGGTGCGCGTGGGCGGCGAGGCGGCGCCGGGGGCCGTGACGAGCCTGACGCCTGCCGAGAAGGCGCTGGTGCAGAAGGGCGAGGTCGTGTTCCGCGGCGCGTGCGCGGCCTGCCACCAGCTCGACGGCCGCGGCCAGCGCGGCCTCGCGCCGCCGCTGCGCAACTCCGAGTGGGTCACGGGGCCCGGCGAGCGGCTCGCGCGGATCGCGCTGCACGGGGTGCAGGGTCCGATCGAGGTCGACGGCGAGACCTGGGTCCTCGAGATGCCGGGGCAGGGCCACCTGTCCGACAAGGAGCTCGCGCAGGTGCTGAGCTACCTGCGGCGGGCGTTCGGGCACCAGGCGTCCTGCGTGGACGAGGCGACGGTCCAGCGCGTGCGCAAGCGCAGCAAACGGCGCGGCGCGGCGTGGACCGCTGCGGAACTGCTCGGCAAGAAGTAGCCGCGGCGCTACGTTGCCGGGCATGACCTCGTTCGATCCCGTCAAGGAAGACCGCTTCACCTTCGGCCTGTGGACCGTCGGCAACCCCGGCCGCGACCCGTTCGGCGACCCGGTGCGGCCGCGTCTGGACCCCAACGAGATCGTGCGCGGCCTCGCCGCGTGCGGTGCGCACGGGGTCAACCTGCACGACAACGACCTCGTGCCGTTTGGCGCCGCCGCCGCCGAGCGTGACCGAATCGTCAAGGAGTTCCAGAGCACGCTGCGAGAGACCGGCATGAAGGTGCCGATGGCGACGACCAACCTGTTCACCCATCCGGTGTTCAAGGACGGCGCGTTCACGTCCAACGACCCCAAGGTGCGCGCGTTCGCGCTGCAGAAGACGATGCGCGCGATGGACCTCGGCGCCGAGCTGGGCGCGAAGGTGTTCGTGTTCTGGGGCGGCCGCGAAGGGGTCGAGGCCGACGCCTGCCGCGATCCGCGCGACGCCTGGAACCGCATGCGCGACGCGATGGACTTCTTGTGCGAGTACTGCAAGGAGCAGGACTACGGCATGAAGTTCGCGCTCGAGGCCAAGCCCAACGAGCCCCGCGGCGACCTCTACCTGCCGACGACCGGGCACATGCTGCACTTCATCTCGACGCTGCAGAACGAGGAGATGGTCGGCGTCAACCCGGAGGTCGCGCACGAGGTGATGGCCGGGCTCTCGTTCGCGCACAACGTCGCCGAGGCGCTGGCCTGCGACAAGCTGTTCCACATCGACCTCAACGGCCAGAAGATCGGCCGCTACGACCAGGACCTGCGCTTCGGCAGCGAGGACCAGAAGGGCGCGTTGCTGCTGGTCCGCCTGCTCGAGGGCACGCTCGGCGGCGAGCCCTACACCGGCCCGCTGCACTTCGACGCGCACGCGTACCGCAGCGAGGACCAGGACGGCGTCTGGGAGTTCGCCAAGGGCTGCATGCGGACCTACAAGATCCTCAAGCACAAGGCGCAGGCCTTCGACGCCGACCCCGAGGTGCTGGAGATCATCCAGGAGCAGAAGGACGACGCGATCGACCCGCTGCTCGCGGGCGGCTACAGCGCCGACAAGGCCGCCGCGCTCAAGGACCTGGACATCGACGCCGACGCGATCAGCAAGCGCGGCCTGCGCTATGAGCGGCTCGACCAGCTGCTGGTCGAGCACCTGCTGGGCGTGCGCGGCTAGGCCATGGGCAGCCTGTTCCTCGGGTTCGACGTCGGCACGCAGAGCGTCAAGGCGCTGGTGATCGACGCGGAGCGCGGCGAGGTCGTCGCGCGCAGCAGCCAGGCCGTCGAGCTGGTCCAAGGGCTCGGCGACGGCCACATGGAGCAGCACCCGCAGGACTGGATCGACGCCGTCGTCGCGACGGGCAGGGCGGTGCTCGCCGAGGTCGACGCGAACGAGGTCGCGGCGATCGGCGTATCGGGGCAGCAGCACGGCTGCGTCGTGCTCGACGAGCACGACCAGGTCGTGCGCCCGGCCAAGCTCTGGTGCGACACGGCGACGGCTACCGAAGCTGCCGAGCTGAGCGCTGCGATCGGGCGCGCGGTGCCGACCGGGTTCACCGCGAGCAAGCTGTCGTGGCTCAAGCGCCACGAGCCCGACAACTGGGCCCGGGTGCGTCGCGTGATGCTGCCGCACGACTACGTGAACTTCTGGCTGACGGGGCGCTGCGCGATGGAGTGCGGCGACGCGTCTGGCAGCGGCTGGTTCGACCCGGAGGCGCGCGCCTTCGATCGCGCGGCCATGGACGCGATCGACCCGTCTGTCGCGGGCATGATGCCGGCGTTGGTCGCGGCCGACGCGTTCGTCGGCGAGGTGCAGGGCGCGGCGCGGGACGCGCTGGGGCTACCCGCGGGCGTGATGGTCAGCGCCGGCGGCGGCGACAACATGATGTCGGCGAGCGGCAGCGGCGCCACGCGCGACGGCGTCGTCGTCGTCAGCCTGGGCACGTCGGGCACGATCTTCACGCGCACGGGCCATGCGGTCGTCGACCCCGACGGGTTGATCGCGCCTTTCTGCAGCAGCGACGGCGCCTGGATGCCGCTCTTGTGCGTGATGAACCTCACCGGCGTCACCGAGGAGGTCAAGGCGCTGACCTCTATGGACCACGACGCGCTGACCGCGGCGGCCGCGCAGGTCGCGCCCGGCAGCGACGGCCTGCTCTGGCTGCCGTACCTGATGGGGGAGCGCGTCCCCGACCTGCCGAACGCGACCGGTACGCTGCTCGGCATGCGGCCGGGCACGCTGCGCGCGGGCCACCTCTACCGCGCCGCGCTCGAGGGCACGTCGTTGAACCTCGG
>JBERSB010000510.1:0-4470 GCA_041236755.1 Luminiphilus sp.
ATGTCCTTGGTGAGCGAAGAGACCTCCAGGTCCACCTTCTGGAGATCGAGGAGCTTCTGGACGTGTTCGTGCACGGATGTATCGCGGGGCGCGGACCCGTCTGATCCGCGGGCGGAGGAGTGTAGCCGCGGCGAGGCCGCGCTCAAGCACCTGCGCCGGAGTTCCTCGCAGGCAGGCGGGCGCCGGAGCCCCGCCCGCCGCCGCCGCGATCAGCCCTGTTCGCCGACCGCGCTGTCGAAGAACCCGCCGAGGCGGCGCGCACGGACCGGGTGCTGCAGCTTGCGGACCGCCTTGGCCTCGATCTGGCGCACCCGCTCGCGCGTGACGCGGAAGATCCGGCCGACCTCCTCGAGCGTGTAGGTGTAGCCGTCGCCGATCCCGTAGCGAAGCTTGATGATCTCCCGCTCGCGGAAGGTCAGCGTGTCCAAGACGTTCTCGATGCGCTCCTTGAGCATCTCGCGGCTCGCCGACTGCACCGGCGACTCCACCGACTCGTCCTCGATGAAGTCCCCGAAGTAGCTGTCCTCCGAGTCGCCGATCGGGCGGTCCAGGGAGATCGGGTGCTTGCTGATCTTCATGACCCGCTTGGCCTCGTCCACCGAGACCTGGGCCGCCTCGGCGACCTCCTCGATGGCCGGCTCACGCCCCTTGAGCTGCGTCAGCTTCTTGGACACGTTGCGCAGCTTCGACATCGTCTCGATCATGTGGACCGGGATGCGGATGGTGCGCGCCTGGTCCGCGATCGATCGCGTGATGGCCTGCCGGATCCACCAGGTCGCGTAGGTCGAGAACTTGTAGCCGCGGCGGTACTCGTACTTCTCGACCGCCTTCATCAGGCCGGTGTTGCCCTCCTGGATGAGGTCGAGGAACGAGAGGCCGCGGTTGCGGTACTTCTTGGCGATGGACACCACCAGCCGGAGGTTGCCCGACGACAGCTTGCGCTTGGCGTCCTCGTAGTTGGCGTAGGCCGTATGAAGGAACACGAGCCGGTCGCGCAGGCGCTCGATCGACTCGAGGCCGTCGACCTGCATGTCGTTGAGGCGGCGGCGCGTCTCGATCGCGTCGGGGTTCTTGAGCTGCGCGCCGCGGTAGCGGGCGAGGCGGCTCTCGAGGCGCTTCATCTCCTGGATGCGGCTCTCGACAAGGTCGATCATCGGCCGGACCTTCTTACCCTGAAGGTTCAGCTCCTCGATCAGCGCGACGGCCTTGCGGCGCCGCGAGAAGATGCGGCGCTTGAGCACCGTCTGGCGCGCCTGCGAGGCCTTGCCGCCGAACAGCTCGCCGAAGTCCTCGCGCGCGGCGTCGTAGATCCGCTGCAGCGTCTGGATGTTGCCGGGCAGACGGTCGGACAGGTCGGCCTTGCCGACCTCGGGGTCCTGCTGGTTGACCTTGAGCGTGCGATCGAACGCCAGCTCGCCCTTGAGCACGTCCTCGAGGATCTCGATCGCGTTCTTCATCCCGAAGCCCGACGACAGCACCTCCTTGCGGAACTGCTTGCGGGTCAACTCGATCTTGCGCGCGAGCGAGATCTCCTCCTCACGGGTCAGCAGCGGGATCTCGCCCATCTGCGTCAGGTACATCCGCACCGGGTCGTCGATCTTCTCGGTGATGTCGACCACGGGCGCTGCGAGCTCTGCCTCGGTCGGCTCGGCGACCTGCATGTCCGGCGTCAGGTCGACGTCTTCGTCGTCGTCGCCTTTGCCGCCCTTCTTGCCGCGCTTCTGCGCGGTCGCGTCCTCGACGACGTCCAGGCCGCTGTCCTCGATGATGTCGATGGCCGACTGGATCTCCTCCGGCGAGTTCATGTCGCCGGGCAGGACAGCGTTCAACTGCGCGAGGGTGACCGAGCCCACCTTCCGTTGGGCTTTGATCAGAGCCTTGATCTTCTTCTCGAAATCGTTCTTGGCGGCCATAGTGCTTCTCGGGGGGTCACCGACGGGGCGCGGCGAAACCCGGCAAAGGGTCAGTCAGGGTCTTGGAAAGTTCGGGGCTTGGTGTTGGTGGGGTAACCGTCTGGTCGGGGAACCGTCTGGCGTCGGCCGTCAGGCCGTGTCGTCGATGTCGGGCCGGTGGATCGCGTCGCCGCTGGTCGCGGCGGCCGCGTCGCCCATGCTCGCGGAGTCACCCGCAGATCCGAGGAAGCTCGGCCGGGGCCGTCCTCGCGCCGGCGAGACCGCCTGCGTCGCGGCCCCGGGATCGGCCGGGCGCGGCCGGTCTCGTCGCATCAGCTCGAGCACCTGCGCCTGGAGGTCCTGGGCGGTCTGCTTGTCGCCGGCGCGCATCGCCGCGGCCAGCTGTTCGCGCAGCTGGCGGAGCCGGCTCTGCGAGGAGACGCGACGGCGCCCCTCGAGCACGCCGAGCAGCACCTCCTTCGGCTCCTTCATCTTCTCCGAACGGCTGTGCGCCAGCGCCAGCATCGAGTGCATCGCAGGCTCGTCCGAGGAGCGCGACATCAGGTAGCGGAACAGGTCGGGGCCCGCCGTGCGGCCGATCGCCTGGCCCTCTGCGGCCCACTCGAGAAGGCGGCTGATCGCCGGCACGCCGAGGTCGTCGAGGTCGATCTCCACCAGCAGGTCCGGCTGCCTGAGCACGCACGCCAAGAGCTGCGCCTCGGCGAGCTCCATCTTGGTGGGCTGCGACGGCGCGTCCGGCAAGTCGGGGAGCACCTGCTCGTCGAGGTCGGGCTCGGCCGCCGGACGCGCGCGCGGCCGCTCGCGCAGCCGGCGCTTGAGCGCCGGCGCAGGCACCGAGTGGTGGCGCGCCATCTCGTCGGTGAGCGCTGCCTGCCGCACAGGCTGCTCTACCTGCTCGAGCAGCTGCGCGCACTCGCGCGCCGCCTTCTCGACGTTGACCGACTGCGAGAGATCGAGGCGCTGCCGCATCAGCCGGAACCAGACCGTCATCGCGTCCTCTGCGCCGTCGATCGTGTCCGCGAAGCGCGCGCGGCGCTCGCCGACCAGCTCTTCGTCCTCGCCGGGACGCGCCAGCACCACGTCGGCCGGGTCCTTGGCGTCTTCGCTGCCGTCAGTGACCATCGCGACCCGGACCGACAGACGGCTGTTGATCAGCTCTCGGTGCGCGCGCTCGGCGGCCTGCTTGCCGGCGCGGTCACCGTCGAACATGAGCACGACGCCCTGGTCGGCGTAGCGCTCGACGATGCGCGCGTGCTCCGCCGTGAACGCGGTGCCAAGCGCCGCGACGGCGCCCGGGAAGCCCGACATGTGGCACGCGATGACGTCGGTGTAGCCCTCCATCACGACCAGCCGCCGCTCGCCCGCCTGCTTGGCGGCGCGCAGGCCGTAGAGCACGCGGCGCTTGCTGAAGAACGGCGACTCCGGCGAGTTGAGGTACTTCGGCGGTTTGTAGTCGCTGCCGGGGCGCTGCTCGCTGCCAGGCGCGCCAGGCACGAGGCGGCCGCCGAACGCGACCGTGCGCCCGCGCTCGTCGACGATCGGGAACATCAGCCGGCCCGCGTAGATCTCGCGGCCGTTGCGGAGCAGACCGGCCTGCTCGAGCACGTCGAGCGGCAGCTTCTGCTCGCGGGCGAACTCCTGCAGCGCGCGGCCCGGACCATTGGCGCCCGCCGGGTGGTAGCCCAGCCCCCACGGCACGATCGCATCGGACAGGCTGCGGCCGTCCAGGTAGTCGCGCGCCAGCTGGCCCTCGGGCGTCAACAGCGCGCGGTGGAAGAAGTCCGCGACCTGCGCGAGCGCCTCGTAGGCGGTGCGCGCCTTGCGCCCCTGCTGCTCGCTGCCGCCGCGCTGGAACACCCCCTCGAGCGAGATCCCGGCGCGCTCGGCCAAGGTCTCCATCGCCTCGCGGAAGCTGAGCCCGTCGCGCTCGATCAACCACGTGAACACGTCGCCCGACTTGCCGCAGCCAAAGCAGTGGAAGTGCTGCGTCTCACGGAAGACCGTGAACGACGGGCTGTTCTCCGGATGGAACGGGCACAGCGCCACCAGCGTACGGCCGCGCGGACGCAGGGGCTGATACTGCTCGATGAGCGCGACCAGATCGGTGCTCTCCTTGACGCGCAGCTTGGCTTCTTCGAAGCGGTCCATCCGCGGGGGCGATCGGGCAGGCTCACGCCGCGGAGGCCGCGCGTGACCAGGTGGGGATTTCGGTCAGGGGGAAGGGGGATGAAGGCCGGCGGGCCGATGGTGCCCAGCTCCCTCACCGCCACGGACGCCGGGGACGCGCCGCGCTGCCGAGGAACCGGCCTACAAGCCTACCCCACGGCGCGACCGGGAGCGGTCGGGACGCGACGGGAAGGCTCACAGGAGGCGGCTGGCAAGCCTGCGCCGCGTGACGCTGCTGCCGAGGAGACCGCCTCACCAACGAACCGAACAACCAAACTCATGCCGCAAGAGCGAACGCCTGTCGGGGCGGCGCCGCGCCTCTCGGCTGCGGCCCTCCCCGTGGACCCGTTATGGAGTTGGTTGCTAGGGGACGTTGCGCGCTTTGGAACCC
>JBERSB010000511.1:0-2647 GCA_041236755.1 Luminiphilus sp.
CACCGTGTGGCTCGCGGACTCGGGCACGTCCGGGGGACGCTGAGGCGGTCGCGGGCAGCGGCGGGTGGGTCGCTTGCTTTTGATTTGTGGGTCATCCATCGTCCGTAGCAGGGTCTCCTGGGACCGAAGTGCGCGCGTGCATCCGTATGAGTGAAGGCCATATCAGCGAAGGAGTGGTTGGCGACGAACACGATGCCTCGCCGCGCGACGACGAGGCCGCAAAGCTGCGCGCGCTCCTCGGGCAGTTCGAGGACGACATGTCGTTGATGGCGCGCGAGCTCCGCGAGACCCGCGACGAGCTCGAGCGCAGCGAGGGCCAGCTCGAGGCCTCCAAGCGCGAGCTGGCAGAAGTGCAGGGCAAGCTGGAGTCGCTGCGCGGCTCGCTGAGCTTCGAAGTCGGGCAGATCATCGGCCGTGGCGTGAAGCGACCGTCCGTCGACACCCTGCTGATCGTGCCCAGGATCGCGCGCAGGCTCCTGGGCAAGGCGAAGCAGCCCGCGACCGAGAGCGCGCAGGTCGCGCAGCAGCCGTCCCTGCAGGACAGGATGCTCGCACCTGCACCCGTCGCGCGCCGTCCCGGCCGGCCGCTCGTCGGCGCGATCATGGACACCTTCACGCGGTCGTGTCTGGACGCCGACTGCGACCTGTTGCTGACGCGCCCGGACAACTGGCGGGCTGCGTTCGAGAGCCAGCGCCCCGACGTGATGTTCGTGGAGTCCGCGTGGCACGGCAACGACGACGCCTGGCAGTACCGCGTCGCGTCCTACGCGAGCCCGCCCGACCGCGCGTCGTTCCCCGACCTGCTGAAGTGGTGCCGCAAGGAGGGCGTGCCGACGATCTTCTGGAACAAGGAAGACCCGGTCCACTTCCTGCGCTTCATCGACTCGGCGCGCCGCTGTGACGCCGTGCTGACCCCGGACGCGGACTGCGTGCCTCGCTACCACCGCTCGGCGGGCCACGACCAGGTGTTCGCGATGCCGTTCGCCGCGCAGCCCGGCCTGCACCATCCGATCCAGGAAGAGGAGCGGCTCGACCGCGCGTGCTTCGCGGGCTCGTACTACGCAGACCGCCACGACGCGCGGCGCGTCGACATGGAGTCGATCCTCGAGCCGGCGCTGGACTTCCCGTTCGACATCTTCGATCGCAACTTCGGCGCGGTCGGCGCGGCGGCCGAGAAGACCGCGTTCCCCGAGCACTTCCGCGGCGCGATCCGGGGGCGCCTCGAATACGACGAGATGGTCCGCGCCTACAAGCGCTACCGCGTGTTCTTGAACGTCAACTCGGTCAAGGACTCGCCGACGATGTTCTCGCGGCGCGTCTTCGAGCTGCTCGCCTGCGGGACGCCGGTCGTCAGCTCCTACTCCAAGGGCATCGTCGAGCTGCTCGGCGAAGACGCGGTGATGATCGCGGAGACCGCAGCGGAGACGCGCGCGCACCTCGAACGCCTGCTCGGCGACGACGATGCGTGGGCGCGGCTGTCGGCGCTCGGCCTCTGCCGCGTGCACGCCGAGCACACCTACATGGATCGGCTCGCGGCCGCCTGGGAAGCGGTCGGACTCCCGATGCCGGCGGCGTGGAGCGCCGCGCGAGCGCCGTCCATCGCCGTCGTCGCGCGCGCAGCCGACGGCGCTGCCGTCGACGCCCTCGCCGAGCAGCTCGCGCGGCAGGATCGCCAGCCGACCCACCTCGTGCTGGTCGGGGACGGCGAGGTCGACAAGGACGCGCTGCTGCGCCTCGCGCAAAGAGCACCTCGGCTGAAGGTCGAGTCCGCGCCAATGGCGTCGCTCGAGGCGTCGCTCGCACAGGCGGGCTGCGACCTGTGGGCCGTGTTCGACCCGGCAGCGCACTACGGCGCGGCCTACCTCGACGACGCCGTGGCCGCGTCCCGCTACGCGCCCGTGCCGCTGCTCGGCCGCGCAGCGCACTTCGACGTCGACGGTGACGGTGGGCACCGGCTGCTGCGCGGCGGCGACGAGCACCGGCTGGTCGACGAGGTGCCTGCGGCGACGCTCGTCGCGCGCGCGGGCGAGGTAGAGGCGTCGACGATCGCGGCCGCTCTCCATCAGCCCGACTACCGCGGGGACCCCGGCGCGATCTGCGCGCTGCACCGCTTCAACTTCGCGTCCTCGCCGCCGCGCGACGCGGCCGCGGTCGACCTCGACTGGAGGCGCCGTTAGTGGCCAAGGTCCTGGTCTACGGGGAACAGGACCTCAACCTCGTCGACGGCTCTTCGGTCTGGCAGGCCTCGGTCGTCGAGGTGCTCGCGGCGGTCCCCGACGCGAAAGTCGACGTGCTGCTACGCGCTCCGATCTGCCGCGACATCCTGGTCAGCGACCTGCAGCGGTCTCCTCAGGTGACTTTCCTCGATGCCTGGAACGGGCTGGTAGGATGCAGCGCGCCGCGCGGATCTCGTCTCACCGCCGAAGAGGCCGCGCTCTACGTCGATCTGCTGTGCGAGCAGCAAGACTACGACGCGATCCTGCTGCGTTCTCCAGCAGTCGCCAGGCTGCTGCTGCGCGCGCCTGCGACGCTGCAGCGCTGCTGGCTGTATCTCACCAGCGACAGCTCGCTCGTCGGCGCGGACGCCGATGTCCGGCGGCTGCTCGCAGGGTGTCGCCGAGTGCTCTGCCAGACGCCCGAGGTGCGG
>JBERSB010000512.1:0-3774 GCA_041236755.1 Luminiphilus sp.
CTTCGGGGCGCGGTCGCTGTTTTCGCACACGCTAACTTCTCTCGCAGACATTGTCCACGCCCGCACGCGATCGCTTGCATCAGGCTGCCGAGCAGGCTATGCTGCTTGCAGCATCTGGACAGTCCGGCTCGCCGGACGGCCAACCTGCCGACGAGCGGCAAGGTGGCTTGGTGCGGTCTCGGAGGCCGCGCCGATGCGCGCGGGCGCCCGCCCGGCGAACCCAGCTCTTGCGGCGGACGACCCGCGGCTCCGGATGCGACCGCATCCGATGACCTTGACTGATCACGAACGGCGAAGCATCCCTTCGCACCTCCACGACCTCGCCGCGCGGGCGCGCGCCGAGCTCCGTCGCTTCGAGACCTTCCCCGGGACCGAGCTCCGCCTGGAGTTCGGCGGCGGCGCCAGCGCGTTCGCCGTCGCCTCGATGGCCACCCGAGACGCCGAGGACCGGCGCCGCATGGTCCGCACGCAGAAGGCGAAGCAGTTCCGGCTCGACGCGCTCGAGCAGGACGTGACCGAACGCCTCGGCGCGCTCGCGCGCGAGGCGCTGGTCTCGCTGTTGACCCACGAGGTCGACGAGTGGCTGCGCCTGGACGGAGCGCCGGTTCGTCCTCCACACGATGGCCGCGGCTACCGGATCGAGGTCCACCTGCCCGACGGCGAGGTCCTGACCATCGGCCACCCGAGCGAAGCCACGCTCGCAGGAGGGACGTCATGGCAGTGAGACGAACGAAACCCTCGGAGTTGCCGCTCGACCACCCCCTGCGTCCGGGCGCGCCGGCCATGGTCTTCTCCATTCGGTGGCCGAAGCGGCCAGCGCCCAGCCCTACCGAGGAGTCGACGGCGCTCCGCGACGACGGCGCGACGGCGCGAAACCGAGCGGCCGCCGGCGGTGAGGAGCCGCCGGAGGGACCGGACGACCACGGCGGCGATCCCCGCTCGCCGGACAAGGAGCGCCCGTCTTAGGAGACCCGATCCATGAAAGAGCAAACAAACCGTTCGAGGCCCAGGCCCGAGAGCTCGAGAAACCTGTTGCAGGAGATGCACGACAGCTTGGTCGCGGAGTGGACCGCGTCCGGGATTCCGGTGACCGATCGACCGGCGCCCGAATCGGCTTCTCCGAGATACAAGGTGACCTTCGTCCCTCGGCGCCAGGCCGAGCCTCCAGAGCCGCCTGGCGCGACGCGACCGGACGAAGACACGCCGCGCCCGGACCCGTAGCCGTCCTCGACCGGGCGGCCCGCCGGCTCACCGCCGGAGCGCCGCGCGGGTGTGCACCGCGCGCACGATGCGCGTCACGGCGTTGTAGCGGCCGGTCGCGTTCGTGAGCGCGACGGCCAGCTGCCCCGTCCCGCCGACCGCGCCGAGCCGCGCGTAGCCACAGGCCACCAGCGGGCTGCCCGACAGGCTCGCGGCGACCGCGAGGCCGCACGCCCACGCAGCGGCGAACGCGAACACCGCCCACACGACCCGCGCGAAGCCGAACCGCCGCATCAGCCCACTCGCGAACGGGTTGCTCTCGGCGGCCGGTGTGCGCACGAAGCGCTGGGTGGTCCAGCAGTCCAGGAACTTGGTCAGCACGACGTAGCCCGCCGCCGTCCATATGAGCGCGCTCATGTCGTCACCTCTGCCAGACGCGGAGCCCCATACCGCGGAGGCGTTCGGCGTGCGCCCGCTCGGCGGCCTCAGCCTCGGCCGTCGTCGTGATCTCCGCCGACGTGTCGCCGAACAGGTCGGGGCGCATCCGCACCCCGTAGCGATGCACGAGCGGCGCGCTGAGCCGCCCGCCGCCGCGGTGGTCCTCGAAGCGCTCCTCCGGCGTCTTGCCGGTGTAGCCCACGTAGACGCACGGCTGCTCCAGCGAGCCGCGCGGGTTCTCGTCGCGCAGCTTGCGGCTGTTCGTCCACGCGTCCTCGCGGAGCTCAACCACGTAGACCGTGTAGGTCCGCGCCCGGGCCGGAGCGCGGCGGTGACGACGGCCGGCCATCAGCGCCGCCCTCCCGAGCGGCGCCGACGGTCCGCGTCGAACTGCATCGCGACGCTGCCCTTGTCGCCGCTGTAGTAGGCAGCCTCGTTGCGCGCCATCTTGCGGGTCATGTCCACGGACAGCTTGCGCGACCGCTCCGACATCTCCCGGTGCGAGCCGGCGTGGATCGCGCGGATCGCGTGCTGGAACTCCGCGGTCTCGGGCAGCTGCGACGCGTAGGCCAAGAACGGCTCGTAGTCGCGCCGCCACAGCCGCCGGATCGCCTCGCGGTTGCGGTCCCGGTTGTAGGACGCGATCCACCGCACGATGTCCGCCTGCCACGCGACCAGCATGGCGCGGGCGTCCTGCGCCGTGGGCAGCGCGGCCGGCTCCAGGCTCGGCGTAGCCGTAGCCGAGCTCGCCTCGACTTGCTGGCGCGTCGTCTCGCCCGGCGAGCGCCAGCTCATCTCGGCGGACGCCGTCAGCGCCCAGTAGCCCGAGTCGCCGCCCAGACGCACCACGACTTCACGCGTCCGGCCGCCGCGCAGCGCGCCGACCTTGACCGTCAGGCGCTCGCCGTCGAAGACCGAGGGGAGGCCCGACAGCTCGGCCGCGCGGACCCCGTTGGGCACCGTCACCACCAGCTCGACGTCCTCCGCGACGACGTCGCTGAGCGACCGCACCTCACCGAGCAGGATCTCGACAATCTCCCGCGGGTCCTCGGCGTCGTGGCACGCGCCGCCGCCGTGCTCGGCGAGCGCCGACAGCTGGGTCGGCGAGTAGTGGTCGCCGACGCCGACGCACGACGTGGTGACGCCGCGGTCGAGCATGCGGCGCGCCTCCAGGGCGAGCTGCTCGGGCTCGACGACGCCCCGATTCGCGCAGCCGTCGCTGAGCACGATGACCTGACGGCGGCGGCCGGCGGCGCAGCCTTCGTCTTCGGCGAGCAGCGTGCAGCCGGTCTGCCAGCCGCCGTGCAGGTCGGTCGTGCCGCGGCAATGCACGGCAGCCACGGCGCGCAGCGCCGCCTGCCGACCGGCGTCGTCGAGGGTCAGGGAGTCTGCGTGCACGACGACGTCGTCGGCGAACGAGACGATGGTCAGGCGCGTCGACGGGTCGAGCTCCTGGCTGATCACAGCAGCCGCCTGCTTGGCAGCGTCGAGCGGCGCGCCGTCCATCGAGCCGCTGGCGTCGATCACCAGCGCCAGGTCCAGCGGCGGCAGGTCTTCAGGCGGCTTGGACGACGGCGGAGTGATCCGGGCGAGCAGGTGGCGGCGGTACTCGCCGGTCGCAGGCAGGTCGGACTGGTCGAAGTTGAGTCGGAGTTCGAGCATGGCAAACCTCACAGGTGAAGGGAGTTGGTAGAAGCTGGATCAGGTGGGTACGGACCGGTCTGGTGACGCGTTCGCGACGCGCTGCAGTCAGGCCGGCAAACAGAGTCAGGACGTCAGCGCGCTGGGCGCGCCGCGGTCATCACGGCTCGGCTTCGGCGTCGAGCAACGCGCGGAGCCTGCGGGCGATGCGCGCCAGCCACGCGACGCGCTCGGGGTCGTCGGACGCGAGCCGGAGCTCGAGGTCCTCACGGATCTGGATGGTCGTCCAGCGCGGCTCACCGCGCCGCGGCGACGCGCTCGGAGCAGACGGCACGTACGACGACGCCACCCGGTGCGACGCGCCGTCGAGCTCCTCTTGGCCGAGCTCGTCGTCGTCAAGCTCCTCGAAGCGAACCGACGCTTGCGAGCGCATGCTCTGCATCGGCGGCTGTGAGGCCGAGGACGCCCGACCGTCGAAGACGCCGAACAGGTCCG
>JBERSB010000513.1:0-9277 GCA_041236755.1 Luminiphilus sp.
AGCGCCTCCTGCGGCCGCGTCCTCGATCGTGGCGGACGCCGTGGCGGCGGGGGTCGAACACCTCTGGTTCCAGCCGGGCGCCGAGGACGCCGACGCGGGGGAGGCCGCGCGCGCGCACGGCATAGAGGTGATCGCGGACGGCGCGTGTCTGCTGGTCGCGCTGGGCTTCCGAGACGTCTGACCGCGCGCGTGGGAGGGCTGGTGCCCTGCGCTGCGCGTCTGCCTTCGCGCTGGTCGGCGGACTCCGATATGGTGGAGCCATGAGCCTCAGCAGGATCGTCGCGCGCGCCAATCCTCAGCTGGAGCGCCTCTCGTTCAGCGAGCCGGTGGCGTGCGTCTACAACCCGCTGGTCTACGCGTGGGACCTGCACCGCCAATACCTCGAGCGGTTCGGCGCCGGCCGCAAGCAGGTGGTCTTGCTCGGCATGAACCCGGGCCCGTTCGGCATGGTGCAGACCGGCGTGCCGTTCGGTGAGGTGGAGGCGGTGCGGTCTTGGCTGGGCCTCCGCGGCGAGGTCCGCCGCCCCGACGTCGAGCACGAGAAGCGTCCGGTCCTCGGGCTCGCCTCGAATCGGAGCGAGGTGTCGGGGCGACGACTGTGGGGCTGGGCAGCGCAGCGGTTCGTGACGCCGCAGCGCTTCTTCCGCCGCTTCTTCGTCTACAACTACTGCCCGCTCGCGTTCCTCGGAGAGACCGGCGCCAACCTGACGCCCGACAAGCTGAAGAAGGCGGAGACGGCGCCGCTGTTCGAGGTCTGTGACCGGGTGCTCAAGCAGGTCGTCGCGACGTTGGAGCCGGAGTGGTTGGTCGGCGTCGGCGCGTGCGCCGAGGCGCGCATCCACCGCGTGGTCGGCGCCGAGGTCGAGCGCGGCGAGGTGCGCGTCGGTCGCATCCCGCATCCGAGCCCCGCGTCGCCGGCTGCCAACCGCGGCTGGGAGCGGCTCGCCGACGACGCGTTCGCCGCGCTGGAGATCGAGATCGGCTGATCCCGCGCAGGGCCCGCGCGCGCCCGCAGGCTCACGCGACCTTACCGCCCTACTGGAAGCAGGCGGGCGGCCGACGCAGCCGGCCCAGGTGCCGCTCGAGGGCGGTGAACAGCCGCTTGCGGGCGCGCATGATGCGGATCGCGACCGTCCCGGTGGGCAGGCCCAGCGCGTCGCCGGCTTCCTGGTAGGCGCGGCCCTGGCGCACGCACATGTTGAAGACCACGCGGTAGTTCTCCGGCAGCTCGTCCACGGCGCGTTGGAACGCCGCCATGAACTCCGCCTCGACGAGGTCGTCGTTGTCGCTGTGCGCTGCGAGGCTGTCGAAGTAGTCGCCGCCCTCGTCGTCGGTGCCCTGCAGCGTGCTCGCCGGCCGGGGCAGGCGGCTGCGGCTGCGCAGCATCGTGAGCGCCTGGTTGCGGGCCACCTCGAAGAGCCAGGCCCGGAAGTTGGTGCCCGGGCGGTAGAGGCTGTTCTTGAGCAGGACCTTCTCGAAGACCTCCTGCGTCACGTCGCTGGCGAGGTGCGCGTCGCGCACCATGCCCTGCACGAAGTGGTGGATGCGGCGGCCGTAGCGCTGCTCGAGCGCCGTGATCGCGAAGTCCACGTCGCCTGCCTGCAGGCGACCGACGAGGTCCTCGTCGGTGTGCGATTGCACCGCGTCTGCGCAGGTCTCGGGCGTCATGCTCTACCCGCGAACAACAGCCGTGCCAACCGCACGCATACTTGGGGAGAATCACCTAACTCCAATCCCTGCGGGTTGATGTGCTTAGCACAGGCAATTTGACTGCGGGCGGGTGCCTACCCGCGGTGGCACCAGCTGCCCACGCCCGTTGGCGGCCGAAGTGGGGTCTGCCGCTGATCGGACCGGTCGTGCGGGACCGGCCCGGCAGCGCGCGCCCGGTTGCAGACGAGGCCCGTCGCAGACGAGCCGGTTCGAGGGGGGGCTTCCCGGGAGAGTCAGCTCGGGAAGAGCGAGCCGCCGCCCTCGAGCGCGGCGTCGAGCAGGGCGAGGTTCGCGCCGGCGCGCGGGTCCTCGTCGCCGTGCTTGAGATAGCCCCAGCGCATCCTGCGGATGGCGAGATACGCGATCGCGCTGCGGATGCCCCACTCGGCGCGGATCCGGTCGCCGCCGACCGTGCCACCGAGCCAGCGCATCAGCAGGCCACGCTTCCAGTCGGCGTGGCGCTCGCTGTGCAGCCAGAACCAGGCGAAGTCGTGGTCTCTGTTGCCGATGCCGACGCACTCGAAGTCGACCAGGAACGCTTTGTCGTCCTCGGTGACCACGATGTTGGCCTCCTGGAAGTCGCCGTGCACGAGCACGTGCGGGCGGCCGTCGGTCCACCGCACGGCCTCGGCGAAGAATCGCTGCAGGTTGCGCCAGCGGTCCTCTCCGAGCACGAACAGGACCGCGTCGTACATGTCGCGGATGCGGTCGAGGTAGCCGATCGGGTCCCAGTGCTCGAGCGGGAAGCTCCGTCGGCCCATCAGCCGCTCCGTCGGCAGCTTCGCGACCTTGTGCTGCAGCTCGAACACGTGCTCTTGCGAGAGCACCTCCTCGGCCGGGCCGACGGCAGCGGGCAGCCACTCGAGCAGCAGCCACGCGGCAGGCGAGCCAGGCCCCATCGCGATCGTGCGCGGGGCGGGGAACTCGCGGCGTTCGGGGTCGATGCTGTCGAGCAGCCGGTAGAAGCCGGTCTCGCGCTGCGCGTAGTCGTCGGGCCGGGCCTGCGCGGGCAGGATGCGGTCCTCCCCTGTCGGCAGGTAGTACTTGAGCAGGAAGCAGCGGCCGCTCGCGTTGCGCGCGAGCAGCGGCAGGCTCGAGCGGTGCCCCGACAGCATCGGGGTGCTCTGCTCGACGAGCTCGAGGTCGAGGGAGCGGAGCACGTCGAGCGCGGCGTCGCGGTGTCGTTCTGTGGGCGTCGGGTTCACGGCTGCGGCCTGGGCTCGTGTGGTTCGGGGCCCCTCGCTCGGAGGGGATGCGCCGTTCCTATCGGCGTTGTAGGTCGCGGGCTTGCACGGCGCCAGCAGAAGCCGCTGGGGCTCTCCCTACGGGCCCTCAAACCGCGTCAAGAAACGACGCGAAAATAGACGACGAACGAGTGTCGTGTCCGCGCACGGAGATCCACCCGAACTAGAGCCTGCCGAAGAGCTTTCGCACGAGCTCCAAGCTCGTATCGGGGCCTTCGTGTCGGCGCTCGTCGGTGGCGACGACGAGAGCTACGAGTCCGAGTTCGTCCATCTGCAGACGCGGGTGCAGGAGCTCGTCGACCGCAAGCGCGCGATGGAGGGGACCAAGAGCGACACGCGCGACTTCCTCGGCGAGCTGATGTTCACGCGCATGCGCCGCGGCATGCACGAGCTGGTCGGCGCGGGCGAGGCGACGTTGGACGCGAACCGGGCCGCCGAGTGGGTCATGGGGATGCTGTTCTCGGTCTCGACGCTGACCGACTTCGCCAAGGCGTTCGACCACGCGCTGATCCAGTCGTCGTCGGTCGGCCAGGACTTCAACTTCGCGGGCCGGACCGACTTCATCTCCGTCGAAGAGGTCATGCAGATGCTCGCCGCGGGCAAGCACCTGGGTTGCCTGAGCCTCGAGACCGGCGGCAGCAGGCTCGACATCTACCTCGCGGACGGGCGGGTGTTCTTCCTCGACCCCCACACGCTGACGCGCCGCGTGTTGCCGGGGCCCGACGGGCTGACCTTCCGCGAGATCCCCGAGGCGACGGTCTCCGAGGCCGAGGCGCGCCGCGCCCGGGAGAGCGTGCCGTGCATCCTGACGCTGGTGGAGCGGGGGGTGTTCGGCGTCGACGAGCAGCGCGAGGTGCTGCGCATGTTCGGCAAGGAGGCGCTGTTCGACTTCATGCGGGAGACGACGCCGTACGCGTTCTACTACCGCAAGCTCGACGCGCTGCCGGCGTTCGCGATCGAGAACGACCTCCGCCTCGGCGTCACGTCGATCCTGCTCGAGGGCAGCAAGCTCGTCGACGACTGGCAGCAGATGCTGACCATGTTCCCCGATCCGGACAGCCCGCTGGAGCCCAAGGCGAACATGTACGCGAAGATGGAGCGGGCCGTGCTGGGCGCGCTGGACATCAAGCTGCTGTCGCAGCTCGACGGCGAGACCACGCCGCGCTCGCTGGTGAGCTCGCTGGGGCTGCCGCTAGCCGACGTCTACATGATGCTGATCCGGCTGAGTCGTGAGGGCATCCTCGCGTCGAGCGGCGACTTCGACGCGCTGCAGGGCCTGGACTTCGGCCGCGCCGACTCGATGCGCGAGACGATGCAAGAGGCGTTCGCGGCGCTGGACGCCAACGACGACGACGAGCAGCGGCAGAGCGCGATCGACCGCGTGTTCGGCGACGAGGCGCCGCTCGTGCACTCGGCGGCGCCCGCGTCGACGCCGAAAGCGCCGCCACAGCAACAGCGACCGGCGGCACTCGCCGAGCTGGACAAGATCCTCAGCGAGGGCGACGACGACGAGCTGCCCACCAACGCGCTCGACCGGCTGCTGCTCGACAGCCTGCGCAAGAAGAGCAGCTAGCCCCGCTGCTCGGTGGCCGCGTCGTCGCGGAGGAACGCGGCGACCCACAGGTCGCGCGCGAACGGCAGCTGGGCGGCCTTTCGGTGCAGTCGGAACCCGCTGCGGACGGCCAGGCGCTCGACCGTCCCGAGCGGGTATGCGAACCTGGTGGCGGGCGCACCGAGCGCCTGTCTCGCGCGGCGTGTCAGGTGGTGCACGCTGACCGGGTGGAAGAAGCTGAGCACGACGAAGCGGTCGGCGACGCGGCACGCCTCTGCGATCGCGGCGCGCGCGGCTTGTGGCGGCAGGTGGTGGAGGAAGCGGAACATGACGACGCCGTCGAGCGCGCGGTCGGCGAACGGCATCTGGAGCGCGTCGGCCTGCGCCATCAGCTCGCCGCGCATGCCGCGCAGCGTAGCCTCCTCGACCATCTTGCGGGCGCCGTCGGCCTGCGCGACCAGGTGGCCGCGCGCGCGCAGGAACGGCAGCAGCCGGCCTGTGCCGCACGGCAGGTCGAGGACCCGCTCGCCAGGGAGGCCTGGCCAGACCCGCTCGAGCAGCGCGCGCTCGGCGGCGGCGCGCCGCGGGTTGCGTTCGGCGTACTGGCGGCTGCGGGCCCCGAGCTCGTAGCGCGCCGCGGTGCCGAACGGCTGCGCTGCGGTCAAGAGCGCGCGGCGGTCCCGGTCGGCGACGCCGGCCTCCCGCAGCATGCGGGCGCAGAAGCCCATCGCGGCGCGGCGGCGGACCGGCAGGCCGCGCACCGAGCGCGCGAAGCGGCGCAGCACGCGGCCCAGCAGCTTGCGCGGCGGCGCCCCGCTCCGGCCGATGCCGCCGTTGTGCAGGTCGAGCACCGCGAGTCCGCCGTCGTCGGACACGAAGACGTGGTCGGCGCTGAGGTCGGGCAACCGGAAGCCCGCCGCGAGCAGCCGACCGCAGTGTCGCGCCGCGGCGTCCGCGTGATCCGGTCCGAGCGTGTCCTTGGTGATCCGCTCGGCCATCGAGGCACCGTCGAGCTCGGCGCAGAGGTAGTAGCTCGCCGCGCCGTCGCGGCCGTAGGCGACCGGCCGGGGCGCGCCGTGGCCCGCGCGCCGCAGCGCGTCGGTGACGCGCCGCTCCCGGTCGGCGTCGTCGACGCTGCGCGGCGCCGTCGCCGCGAACCGCGCGCGGTTCTTCCACTGCGTGCGGCGGAAGCACTTGAGGCAGTAGCGTCGGCCGAGCACCTCGCTCCGCACCACGTGGCGCAGCCGGTTGGGCGGGCCGGCAGGCTCGGCGTCGAGCGCGAGGGTCGCGCGCAGGTCCGGGAACCGGGCGCGCTCCTCGGGGTCGTCCGTGAACAGTTGCCAGGCGGCGGCCACGGCCGGAGCGTAGCGCCAGGGCGCTCGCTTGTCGCACGTGCGTCCGCGGCCCATGATCGGCGCATGCCGAAGCCGTCGATCTCGCGCGAGTTGATCGCTCAGCTGCCGAAGTCCGACCTGCACCTGCACCTCGACGGCAGCCTGCGGCTCGACACGCTGCTCGACCTCGCGCGCCAGCACAAGGTCAAGCTGCCCTCGCGCACGCGCGACGGCCTGCTCGAGCTGGTGTTCAAGCGGGCCTACAAGAACCTACCCGAGTACCTCAAGGGCTTCGAGTTCACCGTGGCGTGCCTCAACGACGCCGAGTCTCTCGAGCGCGCGGCCTACGAGCTGTGCATGGACTGCCGGGCCGAGAACGTCTTCTACGCGGAGATCCGGTTCGCGCCGCAGCTGCACGTCCGCGGTGAGTTCCAGGTCAAGGACGTGCTCCGCGCGGTCTGCCGGGGCGTCGAGCGCGCCAAGAAGGAGCTCAACCGCGACCCCGCAGTGCGGCGCGGCGACGTGCCGCGCTTCGAGGCCGGCGTGATCGTGTGCGCGCTGCGGTTCTTCCTGCCCGCCTTCAGCGAGCACTACCGCGCCTACTTCGAGGCGCTGCCGACGGCGCCCGCGAGCGAGATCTACTCGTTGGCCTCGTTGGAGCTCGCGCGCGCGGCCGTCGCGGTGCGCGAGGAGGAGGGGCTGCCGGTGGTGGGCTTCGACCTCGCGGGCCAGGAGCGCGGGTTCCCGGCCAAGGACCACCAGGCGGCGTTCCAGTTGGTGCACGAGCACTTCTTGGGCAAGACCGTGCACGCTGGCGAGGACTACGGGCCCGAGTCGATCTTCCAGGCGATCACCGACTGCCACGCGGACCGGATCGGGCACGGCACGTGGCTGTTCAGCCGGCGGCACATCCGCGACAAGAACATCGCGGACAAGCGGCGCTTCATCGACGAGCTGGTGCGCTACGTCGCCGACCGCCGGATCACGCTGGAGGTCTGTCTGACCAGCAACCAGCAGACGATCCCCGAGCTGCGGGAGCAGCTGCACCGCCACCCGTTCAAGAAGATGCGCGAGGCGCGCTGCAGCGTGACTCTCTGCACGGACAACCGGCTGGTGTCGCGGACCACGATGACCGACGAGGTGGAGAAGGCCGTGAACGCGTTCGGGCTCGACGCACGGGCTCTCAAGGACGTGCTGATCTACGGCTTCAAGCGGTCGTTCTTCGCGGGCTCCTACGCCGAGAAGCGCGACTGGGTGCGGTCGGTGCTCAACCACCTCGAGGACCGGTTCGCGGCCGGCGGCCACACGGTGGTGGGGCGTCGCCGGTGAGCTTCGGTGGGGCGGGCGAGCCCTGCGGGTCAGGCCATGGGTTGCGTCCGGGCGGCCAGCGGGGATGATCCTGCGATGCGAATCCTCGCCTCGTTGCTGGTCCTCGGTCTGACGCTGCCGCTGTGCGCGCAGGACAAGGTCGACTTCACCAAGCAGATTGCGCCGATCCTGGTGCAGCGCTGCATCGACTGCCACGGCCCCGAGGAGCAGGAGGGCGACCTGAGGCTGGACCGCAAGGAGTTCGTGTTCGCGCCGGGCGACGAGGAATTCTGGGTGATCGCGCCCAAGGATCCGGACGCCAGCGAGATGCTCCGGAGGTTCGGCCTCGGCCTCGACGACGACGAGCTGATGCCGGCGTCGGGAGAGCCGCTGAGCAAGGACCAGCAGGCGCTGTTCCGCAAGTGGGTCGAGGAGGGCGCCGAGTGGCCCGCCGCCGGCGACGAGTTCATCGCCGCCGAGCTCGCGGCGCAGGTGCTGCCCAAGCTCACCTTCGAACTCCCGAAGCTGTCGGACGCCCAGCGCGAGGCGATCGGCGCGGCGATGGAGCGGCTCCGCGCCAAGGGCGTGGTGGTGCAGCGCATCGCAGCGGACACCGAAGCCGTCGAGGCCAACCTGTCGCTGCTCCGCGACCAGGTGACCGACGCGACCCTCGCAGACCTCGATGCGCTCGCGCCGGTGCTCGTCTGGCTCAACGTCGGCCGCACGGCGATCGGCGACGGCGCCGCCGACCACCTCGGCAAGCTGCGGCAGCTCCGCCGCCTGAACGTGTCGGGCACCAAGATGGGGGACCGCGGCTTCGCAGCGCTGCGGGGCTTCGAGCACCTCGAATACCTGAACGCGTACGGCACCCAGCTCGGCGACGAGGGCCTCGCTGTGGTGGCCGAGCTGCCCAAGCTGCGTCAGCTCTACCTCTGGCAGAGCAAGGTCACCTCTGATGGCGTCGGCAAGCACAAGGACGCGCTCGCCGACGTGCAGGTCGATCTCGGCGACTACGTCGAGGCGCGGCTGGCCGCGGCGCGCAAGGAGATCGCCGACCGCGAGGCCCGCAACAAGCCGATCAACGACAAGTGCCCCGTCAGCGGCGCCGACGTCGACCCGCAGTTCTTCGTGCTGCACGAGGACAAGCGGGTCGCGTTCTGCTGCGGCAAGTGCAAGGCGAAGTTCGAGAAGGACCCGGCCGCGTTCGCCGCGAAGCTCCCCGGCGCTGCCCCGGCGCCTGCAGCGCCGGTCAACGACAAGTGCCCGGTCAGCGGCGCTGCCGTGGACGCGGCGCACTTCGTCGACCACGACGGCCGCCGGGTCGCGTTCTGCTGCGGCAAGTGCAAGGCGAAGTTCGAGAAGGACCCCTCGAAGTTCGTCGCCAAGCTGCCGCCGAAGAAGTAGCGCCTCGCTCGAGGCGCTGCTCGGCTAGTGGTCGTGCACCGCTAGTGGTCGTGGCCGCCAGGGCCGTGGGCGTGGCCGTGCTCCATCTCCTGGGCGGTTGCGGCGCGCACCTCGAGGATCTCGACCGAGAAGTTGAGGTTCTGGCCGGCCATCGGGTGGTTCGGCGACACGGTGATCTCCTCGCCCTGGATCGCGCGGATCCACAGCGTGATCGGCTGGCCCTGCTGCGTCTGCGCCTGGAACGCGACCCCGACCTGCAGCTGCGCGTCCTCGGGGAACGCGCTGCGCGGGACCTTCTGGTCGAGCGTCGGGTCGTACTCGCCGTAGCCCTCGGCGGCGCTGACCGCGACGTCGCACTTGTCGCCCGCGTTCTTGCCGGCGAGCTGCTTCTCGAGGCCGGGCACGATGTTGTGGTGGCCGTGCAGGTAGACCAGCGGCTCGCCGCCGAACGACTCGTCGGCGATCGACCCGTCGTCGAGCGTGAGGCGGTAGTGGAGAGTCACGACGTGACCTTCGGCGATCGAGGTTGTCATCGCCTGCGAGCGGAGGCACAGCCGCGCGACATCCCAGACCATGCGCGGGAACCGGCCGACAATCCCCACGGGCCGGCCGCGGCCCCGGCGCGCAGATGTGGTCCTCGGCTCTTTATCGGGCGGCGTGGATCGCGGATAACGGCACGGCCCGCCGACCGCCTCAAGCACACCGTTGAGCTCCGAGACCCTCCG
>JBERSB010000514.1:0-5388 GCA_041236755.1 Luminiphilus sp.
GATCCGCGGCTGATGCTGCCGGTCAACGTCCACGCCGACAACGGCATCATCCACGCAATCGATCGCGTGCTGATCCCGGTCGACCTTCCGTAGGCTCGCCGAGCTGAGCGGTGCTCTCCAGCACCGCAGATCGCCTTTCGGACGCTCGCGCGCGCGGTTGTATGCTCCGAGCATGACCGCCCGCGCACCGTGCGTCCTGCTCTCCGCGCTATTCGTCGGCGCGATCGCCGCGCAAGAACGAGGCCCGCGCACCGCGGTCACCGCCCCGCCCGCGGCAGAGGTCGCGCGCCTGCAGCTCGATCCGTTCTACGAGCGCTACTGCAGCGCGGGCGGACTGCCGATCGTAGCGTCCGCCGAGGTTTCGCCCTACGCGCTGCTCGAGGCGCGGTTCTTGATCGACCGCATGCTCGACGGCCGCGACGACATCCGGCAGAAGCTGGTCGAGAACAAGGTGCGCTTCTCGATCATGGCCACGACCGAGATGACGACGGCGATCCCCGAGCACGCGACGCTCGAGCCCGGCAAGTACTGGGACCGTCGCGCGCGCGGCCTCGGCGCCACCAAGCACCGCCCGTCGGTCAGCTGCGGCGAGGAGAACCTGCTGCGCTACCCGGGCGACCCCTACCACGAGGAGTCGATCCTGCTGCACGAGTTCGCGCACGCGATCCACCACATGGCGCTGGTCGACCTAGACGAGACCTTCGACGAGCGGCTCCGGCAGACCTACGAGGCGGCGATCCATGTCGGCCTGTGGAAGGGCAAGTACGCCGCGACCAACCGCGCCGAGTACTGGGCCGAGGGTGTGCAGTCGTGGTTCGACGACAACCGCGAAGACGACCACGACCACAACCACGTCAACACGCGCAAGGAGCTGCGCGCATACGATCCGGGCCTCGCGCGGATGTGCCAGGACGTCTTCGGCGACAAACCTTGGCGCTACCAGAAGCCCGCCGAGCGCGACGAGGCCGGGCGCGCGCACCTACAGGGCTATGACGCCGACAAGGCCCCGCGCTTCCGCTGGCCCGAGGGGCTGGAGGCGTGGTACCGCGACTACATGAAGAAGAAGCGTAAGCGGGACTAAAGCGGCAGCAGCCATGCCGCCCATGCGACGCGCCGTCCCGCCCCCTCACTGTTCGACCGCGAACGCCAGCGCCGCCGTCAGCCGCAGCCGGCGCACCAAGGTGTCGACGTCCAGCTCCAGACCGCTCGCGATGGTCTCGACCCGGCCCTTGTCGACGCGCAGCAGCAGCTTGGGGTCCTCGAGGTGCGATGCTCGGACCGGTTGTCCGAGCACCCGGCGCGCCCACTCTTCGTCGTCGCTCTTGATGACGAACTGCTCGTCGTAGGCTGCGTCGCCGACCTGGACGTCCTGCATGCCGAGCGCCTTGGCGATGCCGGAGAAGAAGCCCTCGCGGTAGACGTTGAGCCGGCGCGGCGACGAGGTCGCAGCGCGGGTGCGGGTGTAGGCCACGTGCGTGTTTCCCGAACTCACCACGTAGTGGTCCAGGCAGACCGCGTGTCCGCCGATCACGGCCTCGACGCGGCGCGAGGTGCGCTTCCACCAGGAGCCGGCGCGCGGCACGTAGCGGCCGTCGAGCTGTGCGGCGACCTGCTGCCACACCGCCTCCCAGCGCTGGTCTGCCCTGCGACTGTGGCGAACCAGGAGCCGCACGAGCCATCCGAGCACGAGGGCGCCGACGACGAGCGCGGAGATGCTGGTCAGGGTCAGGTCGGCGAGCATGATCGCGCAGGATACGGCTGGTGTCGCAGCAGGCCGCGCGCTTTGCCAGATCGGGGCCGACCCAGCGGCGCCGTCGCCCCGCGCGCCGGTCACCGCTCTGCGAACAGCCGCTGCACGAGGGCGACGAACGCGCGGTCCTCGCCGCTGTAGAAGGCCCAGCCCGGGTGCGAGGCTACATCCAGGCACGAGCCCTTGATCCGGCGCCGGCCCAGGATCGCCCCGTCGCCGTCGACGAACTCGATCCGGTACTCCACTGCGTCCGCAGCGAACTTGATCATGCGCACGCCGCGCGGGGGCTCCGCCGGGACCGCGTCCAGCGCCGCGCGGATGCGCCGCACCGCGGCGGGCTCGTGGACCTCCACCGCGCGCACGTCGGCGGCGTCGAAGTCCGCGGCGGGCGCGCGTGTGACGCGGACGAGGGCGGTCGCCGGGTAGATCCTCGGATCGGGCTTTGCTACCGGGGCCTCACAGCATGCGAGCGGGGCGAGCAGGACGAGCTTGGACAGGGTGTGCACGTGGGGCCTCCACGCCGTCCGCGCGTCGCGGTTCCTGGTTCTCGCCACAAACCGCCGGGCGCGACCGGCTCAGATCATGCCGCGCTGCCGCTGCAGCTCGCGCTCTTCGCCGAACAGCGACTCCAGCTCGTCGAGCAGGTGTGGCGGGATGTCGCTGCCCTCGGTGGGGTTGATCCGCTCCGACGCGGTCTCCGGGAAGAACCGCTCGTCGCAGTCCAGGCCGATGAGCTCGTAGACGCGCCGCAGCAGCGCGAACGGATCGACCGCAACGTCCAGGAAGCGGCCGATGAACAGGTTATGCTCGGGGATGCGCTCCTGCCAGCGCGGCAGGAACCGCGAAGAGTGCCCGGCCTCCACCTGGTAGGGGCGCCGGAAGAACTCGAGCCACTCCTCGGTCGGGACGTCCGCGACCGGGCGACTGCGCTCCCGGCAAAGGTCTTTCTTGGCGTGCGACCACGCCCGCTCGATCGGGTCACGCACCATGGTGATGACCTTGATGTCGGGGTTCAGCAGCAGGACCTCGTCGATGATCTCCCCGCGCAGCGCGGCCCCGTAGGTCGCCGTCGCCTCCCCGAAATACTTCGGCGTGAAGTCCCTGCCGAACATCTCCTGGGCCTGCTGCTGACGCTGCGCTCTGACGTCGTCGGGCACATCGAAGCAGTCCAGGTACCAGCCGAGCTCCCGATCGACGGGCGGCAGACTCACCGGGTGATTCTCGGGGACCTCGAGAGTGCTGAAGTAGTAGAGTTCCTTCTGCGTCGGGATGAACACCTCGGGATGCAGCGACAGCTGGCGGTAGAGCCAGGTCGTCCCGGTGCGCTGCGGCCCGATCACGAAGAAGTCGGGAAAGCGCGCGAGGTCGTAGGAGTCGCTCGCGTGCCGGACGAACTGCAGGCGGTCGCGGATCTCGGAGAAGTTCGGTTTCATCAGGGTGCGGTGACAGCAGGCGAGACGGTCACGGCTGCACGGTAGCGACGCTCCCGCCACGACTCAAAGGCTGCCGCCGTCCACGGACGCCTGCTGCGAGGCGGCGCGCCATGCCGCGTGCCCGAACGCGAGAATCCGTGGCGCACAGGCGACTCTCGGTGGCTAGACTCGGCCGTGCTCGCAACCCGACGCGCTCGCGCCCGATCCAGGCCCGTCGCCGCACCGCCTGAACCGTCCCACCGAAGACCACCCATGAGTCGTCCAGCTCCGAAGAAGGGCACGCACTACCAGATGTCCGGCACGGGCTGCTTCGTGCTGGTCGGCAGCCAACGCAGCGGCACGAACTTCTTCCGCGAGGTCCTCAACACCAACCCGCAGGCCGCCGTGCACGGCGAGGTGCTGTGGCCCTACCCCGCGGCCAACGTCTGGCACAACTACATCCGCACCACGGCTGTAGCGCCGGTGCCGCCCAAGGACCCGCGCGAGGCGAGCACGCTGGTCGACGACTACCTCGTCTACCTGGTCGACGACACCCGGCGCAGCTGGACGTCGAAGGGCGACACGCTCGGCATGGTCGGCGTCGACATCAAGTACAACCAACTGCGCTACATCGCGCCCTTGACCTGGGGGCTGACCGAGAAGCCGTTCCTGCTGCGCTACCTCGGCGACCGCAACATCCCGATCGTGCACATGATCCGGGAGAACATCGTCAAGCAGGCGCTGTCGCTGACCATCGCCGAGGCGCGCAACGTCTACCACAACTACGCCGGCGAGACCTTCGACACCAAGCTCGAGATCACGCCGAAGCGCCTACTGCAGTTCTGCAACTGGGTCTACGACGAGCGGACCGAGTTCGAGAAGCTCTCGGCCGAGTGCTCGATGCTGACCGTCACCTACGAGGCGGTCGCCGCCGCGTGCGCCGCGCCCGGCGCGGACGGTTCGCTCGAAGGCCACCAGGTCATGCGCGACCTGTCGGAGTTCCTCGGCGTCGAGAACGCGTTCCGCAACCCGACGTCGATCAAGAAGGTCATCAACCGGCCCTACTCGGAGATCCTCACGAACTACAAGGAGATCGTGAAGGCCCTCAAGGGCACCAAGTTCGAGCGCTTCGCCGCCGACCTCAAGTGACCGGCGCGGCGCGGCGTCAGCGGTACTTCTTGTTCGGCCCCGCCTTCCACGGCGCCCGGTACTTCATCCCGGAGTCGAGCACGAGCTGCAGCAGGCCGTCGTAGCCGAGCCCCTCCTCCTGCGCGGCCTCGGAGAAGTCCTCGATCTCGGTGAGGTCGGGGTTCACGTTGGCCTCGATGACATACACGTTGCCGTCGGCGTCCATGCGCAGGTCCACGCGCGCGTAGCCGGACAGACCCAGCGCCTGGTAGGCCTGCTTGGCGATCGACTGGCACTCGGCGCGGCGTTCGTCGCTCAGGCCTCGGGCGGGGCCGGTCTTGATGCCGATGCTCTGCGCGTAGTCGACGTCCCACTTGACCTGCTCGGTGCAGATCGCGTGCTTGCTGTCCGGCAGATCGGAGTACCAGACCTCCCACACCGGCAGCACGGTCAGGCGGCTGCCGTTGCCGACGATGCTGACGGTCAACTCGCGCCCCTCGACGAATTCTTCGGCGATCACCTCGCCGCCGACCCGGTCGAACATGTAGTCGACGCGCTTCTCGAGCTGCTTGTCGGTCTTGACGACCGAGGCCTGCGAGATGCCGGTGCTGCCGTGCTCGATCGCCGACTTGACGATCACGGGGTAGTCGACGGCGTCGGGCAGGCGCTTCTTTCTGCGCCGGTCCGGACGGAACGAGGTGAACTCCGGACACGGGATGCCGTGCCACATCAGGATCTGCTTGCAGAGCGCCTTGTCGTTGGCGAGCGTGATGCCGCGCGGGTTGCAGCCGGTGTAGGGCAGCTTGAGCAGCTCGAAGTAGCTGACGACGTGCGCCTCGTACGACGTGATGTCGTGGAAGTCCGTAAGGATGTTGAACGCGATGTCCGGCTCGAACTCGCGCTGCTTGTCGCGGATGGCGTCGAGGTCCGAGCCGACGCCGACTGTCGCCACCTCGTGGCCGAGCGCGCGCAGCGTCGTCTGCACGTCGAGCTCCATCTGGTAGGGATACGTCTCCTCCCAGTCGAGCTCTTCGGCGTTCGGCGGCGGCAGCAGCTCTTCGTGGACCAGCAGGAGAACGCGCAGCTTCTTCATGCTGG
>JBERSB010000515.1:0-7951 GCA_041236755.1 Luminiphilus sp.
TCACGCCGGAGCCGCAGGGGCAGGGGTCGTTGCGGCCCGGCTTGGGCGCCCCGGGCGGACGCGTCGGAGCAGCGGGCTGCTGCTGCTGCCGCGGCGGCTGCGCGGGCTGCGGCGGGCTCGGCCGCTGCGCAGGCGCGAGGCGCTGCGCGGGCGACGGCGCGCTCGGCGCAGGCGGCGCGGGGCTCGCGGCTCCCGGCTCGGCCTCGCCGACGTTCGCCGGCGCGTCCGCAAGCGCGAGCTGCAGGCCCTGCGGCGTCACGCGCAGCTGGAACTTCTCGCCCGCCTCCATGCGGTCCAGCACCTCCTGCGGCACCTTGCCCGCGGCGATCAGCGACTCGAACAGGGCCTGCAGCTCCTCGGGCGTCTGCGGCATCTGCTGCATCGGCGCCTGCTGCTGCGGCCGCTGCCGCTGGATCTTGCCGGTGACGAGGTCACAGATGGTGTCGGTCGCCTCGCGCTTGAAGAGGAAGCCGCTGACGTGCTCGGCGATCTCCACCTTGAGCGACTGGAACTTCTCGAAGCCCTCTTTCTTGTACTCGTTCTTCGGGTCGACCTGGGCGTAGCTGCGCAGGCTGACGCCCTGCTTGAGGATCTCCATCGCGTAGAGGTGGTCCTTCCACTTGTTGTCGATGGTCTCGAGGACGAGGAAGCGCTGCACGCCGTCCCAGTCCTCGCCGTAGACCTCAGCGCGGGCCTCGTGCAGCCGCTCGACGCGCTCCATCACCCAGGAGAACAGCTGCTCGCGCGGCGCCTGCTCGAGCCCGTCGAGGTCGAGTTCCTCGTCGCAGCGGTGCAGCAGCCAGCTGCGGATCTCGTCGTAGTCGACGGGCTTGTCCTTGTCGGCCGAGTAGCGCTCGACGACGGGCTCGAGGACCTCCTCGAACATGCCGAGCGTCTTGTCGCGCAGCCCGACGTAGTCCAGGGCCTCCTGGCGCTGCGCGTAGATGAACTTGCGCTGCTTGTCCATCACCTCGTCGTATTCGATGAGGTGCTTGCGGACGTCGAAGTTGCGCGCCTCGACCTTCTTCTGGGCCTTGGCGATGCCGCGCGTGACCATCGGGCTGTCGATCACCTCGCCGGCCTTGAGGCCCATCTTCTCCATCATCGTGCGGACCCAGTCGCGCGCGAAGATGCGCATCAGGTCGTCGTCGAACGACAGGAAGAACTTGGTCTGCCCGGGGTCGCCCTGGCGCGCGCAGCGGCCGCGCAGCTGGTTGTCGATGCGCCGCGCCTCGTGGCGCTCGGTGCCGATCACGTAGAGGCCGCCGAGCTCGAGGATCTCCTCCTGCTCCGCCTTGCACTTCGACTCGATCTGCTCGCGCAGCGCGACGGCGTCGGCCGAGTCGGGCGCCAGCTGTCGCTGACGGCACTCCGCCTCCCAAAGCGCCTCGGCCTTGCCGCCGAGCACGATGTCGGTGCCGCGGCCGGCCATGTTGGTCGCCACCGTGACCGCGCCCTTGCGCCCGGCCTGGGTCACGATCTCGGCCTCGCGCTCGTGGTTCTTGGCGTTGAGCACGTTGTGCGGGATGTCGACCTTGGTCAGCGCCTCGGAGAGCCGCTCCGACTTGGCGATCGAGGTCGTGCCGAGCAGGACGGGGCGCCCGTGCTCGTGTTCTGCCTTGATCTCCTCGGCGATGGCCGTGAGCTTCGAGTCCTCGTCCAGGTAGATCTGGTCGGAGATGTCGTTTCTCTGGTTGGGCTGATTGGTCGGGACCTGGACCACGTCGAGGCCGTAGATCCGGGAGAACTCCGCGGCCTCGGTCATCGCCGTGCCGGTCATGCCCGCCAACTTGTCGAACAGGCGGAAGTAGTTCTGCAGCGTGATGGTCGCCAGCGTGCGGTTCTCCTCGCGCGGCGGCAGGCCCTCCTTGGCCTCGATGCACTGGTGCAGACCGTCGCTCCACCGGCGTCCCGGCATCAACCGGCCCGTGAACTCGTCGACGATGACGACCTCGGGGGGCTGCGGCGCGCCGTCCTCGCTCTTGGTCTGCACGACGACGTAGTTCTTGTCCTTCTCGTAGATGTGGTGCGCACGCAGCGCGGTCTCCAGCAGGTGCGGCCACTCCATGTGGGCAGGGTCGCTGTAGAAGCTGTCGACCCCGACGAGCTTCTCGGCCCGCTCGATGCCGGCCTCGTTGAGCACGCACTGCTGCTCCTTCAGCTTGACCTCGAAGTGCTCGTCCTCCTTGAGCTGCCGCGCGATGCGGTCGGCCATGACGTAGCGGTCGGTGGAGCCCTCGCCCTCGCCGGAGATGATCAGCGGCGTGCGCGCCTCGTCGATCAGGATCGAGTCGACCTCGTCGACGATCGCGAAGTTGAGCTGCTTCTGCACCTGCTCCTCGGCCGTCCACTTCATGTTGTCGCGGAGGTAGTCGAAGCCGAACTCGTTGTTGGTGCCGTAGATGATGTCGCAGTCGTACTGCGGCTTGCGCAGCTGCGGCGGCATCGAGCCCTGGATCGCCCCGACCGTCAGGCCCAGGTACTCGTAGACCGGCGCCATCCAGTCGCGGTCGCGCTGGGCGAGGTAGTCGTTGACGGTGATGACGAAGACGCCCTTGCCGCTGAGCGCGTTCAGCGCCGCGGCCAGCGTCGCGACCAGGGTCTTGCCCTCACCCGTCGACATCTCCGCGATCTTGCCCTGGTGCAGCACCGCGCCGCCGATCAGCTGCACGTCGAAGTGGCGCATCGACATGGCGCGCGACGCGGCCTCGCGCGTCAGCGCGAACATCTTGGGCATGCAGTCGTCCAGCGCGCGCCCCTGCTCTTGGACCTCCTGCTTCATCTGGGCGACCTCTTGCTGGACCTGCTCCTCGGAGAGGCCCGCGGCCCAGTCGCCGAGCTCGTTCACCGCGTCGATGATCGAGGAGTACTGCTGCAGGGCCCGCTTGTTGGCGGACCCGAAGACTCCCTGCAGCGCCTTGCCGATGCGCGTGGGGATCGAACCGAAATCTAACTTCATGACAGTTGGGTTGGGTTTGCACAGGATCGGCTCCACCTGGCGTCTGTGCCAGCCGCCGGCCGCGCCGACGGGCGCGCACCGTGCGATGTGTCGCCGAGGGGGCTCCGGCGGCGGACGCCGTCAGAGCGGATGGCTCGGGGGAACGAACGAAGACGCGATCAGCGCCCGCGCGTCGGTGCGCGCGCCGGCGGCAACCCCCAGCTGTCGACGCGGGCCGCGCGCGACGCGACGCGCAGCTGCGGCCGCGCGCACGTGGTCGAATGGCGCTCCCCGCGCGCGGCCGGCTCCCGCCGGCGCGCCGCGGCCTGCGCGCGCTGCACCTCGCAGCAGCTGACCTGCTGCGGCTCCGCGCTGCGCTGGGCCTCGACCGGCCAGCCGGTCGTCGCGAGCAGCACCACGAGCAGCACCGCCGACGCGAAGCCGGTGGCGCGCGCGTGCGCGCGGTCGTCACGCCGACGCCGTTCGCTCACCTTCGCCTCCCGCGGGCAGCCTCGCGCTTGTGGAGCACGCGGTCGATCATCGTGTTCAGCAGGCTCTCGGGGAACGGCTTGCCCAGGAAACCGTCGGCGCGCTGGATGTCGGCCATCGAGATGCGCGCCGAGCTGTTCAGCAGCACCGGCACGTCCGCCGTGGCGTCGTCGTCCCGCAGGCGCTGAAGCACCTGCAGGCCGTCGAGTTCGGGCAGCTCGTAGTCGAGCAGCACCAGGTCCGGGCTCAGCTCGCGCGCAGCGACGAGCGCGGCGGCGCCGTCGTGCACCTTGCAGGTGCGGAAGCCCGCCCGCTGGATCAGCACCTCGACGGCGTCGGCGAGGTCCTCCTCGTCGTCGACGATCAACACCAGCCCGCGGCAAGCCTGCCCCTCGCAGCGGTGGTCCTCGACGATCATGCGCCGCACCACGGCCGCGGTGTCGAGGCCGGCCTGCTCGAAGCTCGCCTCGATCTGCCGCTTGAGCTCGTCGTTGAACGTGCGCACCGCCAGCCACTGCTCGTAGTCCGGCAGGTCCGGGCCGATCTCCATCTGGTCGTGCGTGTCGACCGCGAAGAAGAACTCCCCGGCGATCAGATGCTCCTGCAGGAGCAGCTTCATGAACGGGTAGTTGCGGTTGCCCAGGCGCATGCTGAACCGCTGGCAGCGGTGCCCGGGCACGCGCTCGACCTGCTCCTTGTGGAACATCGCGAGCGGCCCGCTGCCGCCGTCGGAGACCAGCGCCGCGCGACGCTTGGGCGTGACGGCGCCGTAGGCGAGGTCCTGGTAGATCGAGACCGCGCGCTCGACCATCTCCTCGGTCAACGCCGAGATCTTCACCGCGCAGCCCCCACCGCGTCGCGGTGCGCCGCGCCGCGCAGCTCTTCGATGGTGGTCCCCTCGCTCGCGAGCAGCGCCTCGAGCTCGCCTGCGACGCGCACCATCAGCGTCGGGTCGCTGAACATCGCCGTGCCGAACTGCACGGCCGACGCGCCCGCGCAGACGAACTCCAGCACGCACTCAGCCGAGCGCGCGCCGCCGACCGCGAGGATCGGCAGGTCGGGCAGCGCCTTTGCGACCTGGTAGACGATGCGCAGCGCGACCGGCTTGACCGCCGGCCCTGACAGGCCGCCGGTGACGTTGCCCAGCACCGGACGCCTCGCGCGCCAGTCCACGGCCATGCCGACCAGCGTGTTGATCAAGGTGACGCCGTCGGCGCCGCCGTCGGCGGCGGCTCGCGCGCTCGGCACCACGTCGGCGATGTTGGGCGTCAGCTTGGCGAACACCGGCACGGTCGACGCGGCCTTGACGGCCGCGACCGTCGCCGCCGTCAGCGCCGGGTCGGTCGAGGCGCGCGTGCCGTGCGCGACGTTGGGGCACGACAGGTTGACCTCGAGGCCGTCGACGCCCGCTTCGCAGAAGCGGTGCGCGAGCTCGGCGAGCTCTTCGTCGGTGCCGCCGATGTTGACGAGGACGCGCGGGCCGTGGCGGCCGTCGCGGCGGCCGCTCGCGGCGAGCTCGTGCATGCGCGGCAGCGTCTCGGCCAGGAAGTAGTCGGCGCCTTTGTTCTCGAGGCCGATGGCGTTGAGCATCCCCGCGGGCGTCTCGAGGATGCGCGGCGGCGGGTTGCCCGGCCGCGGCGCGCGCGTCACGGTCTTGCTGACGAGGCCGCCCACCATTCCGAGGTCGGAGAACTGGCGGCCCTCCCAACCGGAGCCGAACGTGCCCGAGGCGCTCAGCACCGGGTTGTCGAGCTCGAGGTGTTGGAGTCTTGTTCGAAGCACGTGTCGACCGTCAGGCGCCGCCGTCGGCGCCGGATTCCGGCGCGATCAGGATACCTGCTTCTTCTTCGGCGCGCGATCCTCGCCCCACAAGAGCAGGAACAGGCCGATCGCGCCGACGGTGATGCACGAGTCCGCGACGTTGAAGGCCGGGAAGTCCCATTCCCATGGCCAGGTCCCCGAGAAGTGCAGGAAGTCGCGCACCGACCGGTCGTCGCGCACGAAGTTGTCGTAGAGGTTGCCGATCGCGCCGGCGAACACGAGGCTCAGCACCACGAGCTGCAGCCGCGCCCGGCGCGCGGTGCCCCGCACGAACCAGAGCAGGCCGACCAGCGCGCAGCACCGCAGCACCATCAGCACGACGGTGCCGTTCTGGAACAGCCCCCAGATCGTGCCGGTGTTGCCCCAGGACACGAAGTCGAAGCGCAGCGCCCCGTCCCAGACGACGTACGGCGGCCGGCGCTCCTCGGGGATCAGCGGGTGCCGCTCGGCCATGAAGGCGAACACCTCGGCCTTGCTCCACAGGTCCAGCGCGACCAGCGCCGGCCACGGCAGCCAGAACCACAGCTTGCCCCGCAGCGTGCCCTCGCCGTCGGCGGGGGCGTCGTCAGCTCCGACGTCGGCCTCCGCGACCTCGGGCGCGTCGCTCACGCGCTCTCGCGGTTGCGTTCCTCGGACTCCTGGTGGCTCACGCAGTAGCGCGCCCACGGCAGGTACTCGAGGCGGGCCTTGGGGATCCAGGCCTCGACCTTCTTGGTGGTCTTCTTCTTCGCGGTCTTCGGCTTGGCGGCCTTGGCCTCCGCCGCCTCCTCGAGGCACTTCGGGCAGGCGCCGAACGGCCAGTCGCCGTCGCCGTCGATCCGGTCGAGGGCCTCTTCGATCAGCTTGATCGTCTCCTCCTCGTTCTCGATCAGGCTGAGCATGAAGCCCTGGTCGTAGTTGTCTGTGCCCTGGTCGGCGAGGTGGTCGACCGAAGCGTCCTGGTCGGAGGCCCGCAGCGCTTCGTCGCGCATCGAGCCCACGTCCCCCTTGAGGGAGGCCAGCTGCAGCTTCAGGATGCCCTCGTACTTCTTGAGGTCGGTCTTGGTCGGCTTCGGCATGTTGGGACGCCGCCCCGCTGGGCGGCCGTGCAGACGCGGATTCGCTCCTTCAGCCCCGGGACACCCCGAGGTCGAGGGGCGAGGACCATACGGAGCGCCGACGGGCCGGTCAAGCCGGGCCGCAGCCCGATCTGCGCCCGCCGTTGCAGACGGATGCCGCGCCCGCACAATGGCACGATGCGGCGGAACGCGGCGGAGCCCGGGGTGCAGCGCCCTCGCGACCTGGAGGTGGCGGGGCCGCACCCACATCAGGTGATGGCGGACTTCCTGGTCCACCTCGGCGCCGAGCTGCAGGTCTCGAAGAACACCGTCGCCGCCTACCGCAACGACCTGGAGCGGCTGCTGCACGGAGCCGCGGCCCTGCCCGACCGCCCGCAGATCGATCGGCACCTCAGCGAGCTGCTGGCGACGCACGCGCCGGCCTCGGTCGCGCGCGCGGCCGCCGCGATCCGCGGCTTCTACCGCTTCCTGCACGCCGAAGGCCTCGCCCCCGACGACGTGACCGACGGGCTGCTCGGGGCGCGGCTCGAGCAGAAGCTGCCCAAGGCGCTCAGCCGGCGGCACGTCGAGCGCATGCTGCAGGTGGAGCGCGAGGGCGACCTCGGCGTGCGGGACGCAGCCATCCTGCACGTGCTCTACGCGACGGGCTGCCGCGTCAGCGAGGTGACCGGCCTGCGCACCACCAGCGTGGTCGAGGAGCACCGCATGCTGCGCGCGTTCGGCAAGGGCAACAAGGAGCGGCTGGTCCCGCTCGCGGACGAAGCGCTGCAGCGCCTGCGGCGCTACCGCGACGACGTGCGCCCCCATCTCCGCAAGCGCGCGCGCCGGGACCCGGGCGACGTGCTGTTCCTGTCGCGGACCGGCCGGCCGCTCGACCGCGTCCGGATCTACCAGATCGTGCGCCGGGTCGCAGACGCTGCGGGCCTGCACGTGGCGTGCTCGCCGCACGCGCTGCGGCACTCGTTCGCGACGCACCTGGTCGCGGGCGGCGCGGACCTCCGCAGCGTCCAGGAGATGCTCGGCCACGCGTCGCTGCAGACCACGCAGGTCTACACGCACGTCGACCACGACCGGCTGCGCTCGGTGCACCAGCGCCTGCACCCGCGCGGCTGACCGGCTCAGTCCGTGCCTCGGCGACGCAGCACGTAGAGCGAGCCGTCCCCTTCGGCCTCGGGGCACGGCCAGAGCGCGACGACCGAGAGCTGGTCGGCGACGGCGTCGAGCGCCGGGAGCTCGGAGTGCTGGACGACGAACAGCGCGCCGTCGATCCCGGCCTGCTCGGCGAGCAGCTCCGGCCCGGCTGCGAGCGGCGCGACGACCACGCCGGGGTGCGGGTCCCGCGGCAGCCCGCGCCAGTGGTCGGGGCGCAGGTAGCAGCGCAGCACGTCCACGCCGCGGCCCGACACGACGACCAGGTCCTTGCCCGGCTCGCGCAGACCGGCGACCACGCCGCGCGCGGCGCGCCACTGCGGCCGCCCGCCTTCGTAGACGAAGAAGTAGAGGAACGTCGCCGTCAGCAACTCGCCGACCAGCAGCAGCGCGGGCGCGGCCGCCACGACGCCCGCGATGCGGCCGTGGTCTTGCAGCGCAGCGCGGATCACCGGCGCGAACTGCAGGCACGCCCACGCGGCCAGTGTCGCCGAGA
>JBERSB010000516.1:0-2443 GCA_041236755.1 Luminiphilus sp.
GGGCTTCGCTGGTTTTGGGCGCGCGACAGCTGCTCGGCACGAGCTGCCTGGCACGGCAGCAGCCTCGTCGCACAGCAGCGCAGTGGCGCCGCTGGCAGCGCGCCGCGACGGCGCACGCGAGGCGCGCCGCGCGCGCCCGCCGGCCACCAAGGAGTTGTGGCTACGCGGCGAAAGCAACCACAAGAATCCGTTGCGACCGGAGGACTCCGCGCTACCGTAAGAGCGAGCGCCGATTGGTCCCGGCGCGCTTGTGTCTGCTAGGTCAATGGATCCCGAGCCATCCAATCTCGGGAGGCCCTGATGAGGGGCATCGCATGCTGAAACCGTTCGAGTGGCTGGTGAGCGGCTTCTCGGTCGATCTTGGGATCGATCTGGGTACCGCCAACACGCTGGTCTTCATCCGCGACAAGGGCGTCGTGCTCGACGAGCCGTCGGTCGTCGCGGTCCGCAAGGGCTCGACCGAAGTGCTGCTCGACGGCATGGCGGTCGGCGACGCGGCCCTCGAGTATCTCGGCCGCACGCCGCCCGGCTTCCAGGCAGTGCGTCCGATGAAGAGCGGCGTGATCGCAGACTTCGAGGTCACCGAGAAGATGCTGCGCTACTTCATCGGCAAGGCGTGCGGCGGCAGCAAGTTGGTCAAGCCGCGCCTGGTCATCGCGGTCCCGTGGGGGATCACCATGGTCGAGAAGCGCGCGGTCATCGGCAGCGCCGAGCGCGCCGGCGCGCGCCGGGTGTTCCTCGTCGACGAGCCGACCGCCGCTGCCATCGGCGCGGGCCTGCCGGTGCACGAGCCGCGCGGCACGATGATCGTCGACATCGGCGGCGGCACGTGCGAGGTCGCGGTGATCTCGCTCGCCAACGTTGTCATGGCCGAGTGCCTGCGCGTCGCGGGCGACGACTTCAACGACGCGATCACGCAGTACATCCGCACGAAGTACAACCTGCTCATCGGCGAGATCACCGCAGAGCGGCTCAAGATCGCCGCCGGCAGCTGCGTCCCGCTCGAAGAGGAGCTCCAGGTCGAGGTGCGCGGGCGCGACTCGCTGGTCAACCTGCCGCGGCGCGCGATCATCACTTCGGACGACGTGCGCGAAGCGCTGCAGGAGCCCGTTCGCAAGATCATCGGCGCGATCAAGTCGGTGCTGGAGCGCACGCCGCCGGAGCTGGCAGCAGACCTCGTCGACACCGGGATCACGCTGTGCGGCGGCGGCTCGCTGCTGCGCGGGCTGCCCGAGCTGATCGCCAAGGAGACCGAACTGGACGTGCGCGTCGCCGAGCGTCCGCTCGAGGCCGTGGCGCGCGGCACGGGCATCTTCCTCGAGAACCTCGAGCTCTACTCGCAGTTCCTCGAGGGCGGCGAAGACCTGGGCTGAGGCGCGCGCGGCGCGCCGCTGCGGGCGGTGCCCCGCGGCGCGCACCCAGGGCGGCCCGGTGGCCACGCGGACCGTCCTGATCGCCGCACGTGGCCCGGCGCGGGGGTGGCGCGCATCGATAGATGGTGAACAGGTCGGCAGCGTTTCCGGTGGGGCTCTACGCCATGCTGCTCTTCGCGCTGGCGTGGCTGACGCTGCCGCAGCTGTTCCAGCCGCTGGAGCGCTACCTGGTCGGCTCGGCGACCCTGGTGCCGCGCGTCGCGGCCGCGTGGCTCGGGCACCCCGCCGCGGCGGCGTCGCGCGACGAGCTCACCCAGATCCGCCGGCTCGGCGACGAGCTCGAGCGGCGCGTCCGGCGCCACGCGTTCGGTGCAGACGGCGTGGTGCGGCCACAAGGCGCCGAGCGGGTGCTCTGCGGCGTGGTCTCCGCAGGTCGGCGGGGCGGCGGCGGCGCGCCGAGCGAGCTGCTGCTCGACCACAGCTACGCCGAGCTCTCCGGCTGCGACGCCGTCGTGACCAAGGGCGACCAGCTGATCGGCTTCTTGATGCAGCGCGGCCGCGGGCGCGCTGCCGACGACGAGCTGCACGACCCCGCGCGGGTGATGCTCTGCAACCACCGCGACGCGCCGCGGCTGCACGCCGGCATCCATGTCGACGGCGCGGGGCTGGTGCCCTCGGCGCCGCTGCGCTTCGTCGTGCGACCGGCGGCCACCGCAGATCCGGCGCCGCTCCGCGTGGACATGTGGGACGACCCGTACCGCGCCGCCGGCCTGGACGAGTTCGGCCTCGAGGTGCGCACGCGCGCCGTGGCGTCGTCGTTCGCGCGCAACGACGTGCCCGCAGGCCTGCTGCTCGGGACCGCGCGCGTCTGGGGCTACGACGACCGCGCGCAGGACCGCGCGCTGGCGATCGGCGTCTACGTCGAGCCGCCGTTCGAGCCGGCCGCGTTGTCGCACGTCGTGGTGTGGCGCACCTCGCGCGCGGAGCAACGCAGCGAGGCCTCGCCGCTGCGCGCGTTCGAGCGTGCCGCGGGCGTCGTCTACGACCTGCCGGGCGCCCAGATCGGAAGA
>JBERSB010000517.1:0-2924 GCA_041236755.1 Luminiphilus sp.
CCTCGTCCGGGATCCCGAGGGGCGCGGCGTCGCGAGGGTCGACCGCGACGGCGTGACCCTGCCCAGCGCCGAGGACACGCGCGGCTGCGGCCGCGACCTCGGCCGGCTGCTCGCCGCTTGGCGCGCCGCGGGCAGCCCCGGCGGTGAGCCGACGGTCTGCAGGTTCGTCCGGGCTTACGCGCGCAGCAGACGCCGCCTGCTCCAGCAGCCGCCCATGCAGCGGCTGCTGATGCACGCCGAGACGCGCGCGCGCGAGTGGCAGACGAGCCACGGCTGAGCCGCGGCCGCGCGTCGTC
This sequence comes from Luminiphilus sp., assembly GCA_041236755.1. Classification (GTDB taxonomy): domain Bacteria; phylum Planctomycetota; class UBA1135; order UBA1135; family UBA2386. Next base: position 297 of record JBERSB010000517.1, read on the forward strand.
AGCCAGCACCGGACGCAGGCTCGACGGCCGCAGATTCGCCGGCCGCAGGCGCGCCGGCCGCAGACTCGCCGGCTGCAGACTCGCCGACTGCTAGGAGAACTGCATCGACGCGAGCCGGTCGCGCAGCGCGCCGCTGCCGCCGTCGAGCACCTCGAGCGTCTTGGCGTCGCGGTAGTGGCGCTCGACGTGGTACTCCACCGTGTAGCCGAAGCCGCCGTGGATCTGGATCGCTTCGTCGCTTGCGAGCACCATCGCGTCGACCGCGGCGATGCGGGCCTCGATGGCCGCGTCGGCGGCGTCCTGGCCGAGGTCCGCGAGGCGCGCGGCGTGCCACGCCAGCTGCTGCGCTGCCGAGGCGGCGCGGCCGCTCTCGACCAGCTTGCGCTGCACGGCGTCCTGCACCAGCAGCGGCTTGCCGAAGGCGATGCGCTCGCCGGCGTGCCGCTTGGCGGCCTGGATCGCCCCGATCGCGCCCCCGACACACGCCGCGGCGACGCCCCCCAGGCCCACCCGCTCGGCGCGGGCGACCGCGCTCTCGGCGCTGCCCAACGCGGTGCCCGCGACGCCTTCACAGCGGACGCGGCCGCAGCCCGCGCTGTTGAGGCCGAGCGCGTGCAGGCCTTCGCGCCCGCAAGCAGCCGCGTCGACCTGCACCAGCGCGTGCGCGTCGCCGTCCCGAGCCGCGATCAGCAGCACGTCGGCCTCCATGGCGCCGGGCACCAGCTCGGCCGTGCCGGTGAGCGCGCCGTCCGAGACGGTGAAGCCGTGCTCCGGGCCGACGAAGACCGCGAGCTTCGCGCCGGCCGCGACCTCGTCCAGGTCCGCGCCTGCCTGCTCCAGCGCCGCGACTGCCTGCATCTGGCCGATCCACAGCCGCGCCAGCGAGCCGCTGTGCTCGCCGACGGCCTCGAGGGCCGCGACGTAGGGCACGAGACCCATGCCTGCGCCGCCGTGTTCCTCGGCCAACGACAGCCCGTAGACGCCGAGCTCGGCGAGCCCGTCGAACCACTCGCGGACGAACGTGCGGTGCTCGTCGAGTTCCTGCACCTTGGGAGCGACGACGTCGGCGACCAGCTTGCGCACGGTGTCGACGACCATCTCCTGGTCTTCGGTCAGTTGCAGATTGTGCATGGTGTAGCTCCGGTTCGGCGGGCGGCTAGCGGCCGCCCTGCCAGTAGTAGAGGAAGCGCGGGCCGGTCGACGCCGTCAGCAGCCGGTCGACGGCCGAGGCCTCGGTCCTGCCCGCGACCGCGCCGAACAGCAGGTCGCCGAAGGTCGGCCGCCGCCGCTGCTCGACGATCGTGACGTCGTGGCCGAGCCGCTGCTCGAACCACGCGACCGCGGTCTGGTAGTCGCCGATCTCGTCGACGAGCTCCAGCTCGAGCGCCTGGTTCGCCGTGTAGATGCCGCCGTTGGCGGCGCGCTCGACGCGTTCCTTGTCGAGCCCGCGGCCCTCCATCACGACCGCGACGAACTGGTCGTACAGCTCGTCCACGATGCTGGTGAGCATCTGGCGCTCGCCCTGCGACATCGGCCGCGTCGGCGAGAGCATGTCCTTGAACGGCGTACGCTCGGACTTGATCGCGATCTGCTCGACGCCGTACTCCTCGGCCATCTTCGCGAAGTTCCAGGCCGACATGATCACGCCGATGCTGCCGCTGATCGACGTGCGCCGCGAGATGACGTGCTCGGCGGCGACGGCGATGTAGTAGCCGCCGGACGCGCACGTGTCGCCGTAGAGCGCGGCGACCGGCAGGTCGGGGTGCTCGGCGCGGAAGTTGCGCAGCATCTGGTAGACGCGGTCCGAGTCCGTGACGCCCCCGCCGGGCGAGTCGATGTAGAGGAGCAGGCCGTCGACGTCCTCGCGCTCGGCGTAGCGCAGCGCGCGCCGCACCGCCGACACCGTGCCGCCGGACGCGCCCATCAGCGGGTTCGCGCCTTCGGCGATCGCGCCGCGGATCGCGATCTGGAGCACCTTGTGGTCGCCGCCGCGTTCACAGGCGACGAACGCCTCGTCGTAGTCCGCGTTGGCCGGGTCCGTGAGCCCGCCGCCTGCGAGGCTGCCGACGCTGAGCAGCAGCAGCAGCACGTTCAGGCCGGCCGACGCGACCAGCAGGATGCCGAGGAAGATCGCGACGAAGAACGCCACGCCGCGCGGCTCACGCGGCTGTCCTGTAGTGACGGAAGGCTGCTGCGCAGGCACGCCGGGCGGCGGGCTGGGTGCAGCGCCGCCGTGCGAGTCCGGTGGAGGTGTCTGGCTCATGCGAGGAGGCCGCGGGCTATGACGAGGCGCTGGATGTCGGTCGCGCCTTCGTAGATCTCGGTGATGCGCGCGTCGCGCAGCAGCCGCTCGGCCGCGGTCGCGCCGCTGGCGCCGCGCTGGCCCAGGATCGAGACCGCCGCGCGCGCAGCGCGGTTGGCGAGCCGCGAGGTGCACGACTTGGCCATCGCCGACTCGGTGCCGCAGCGTTCACCGCGGTCGCGCAGAACGGCCGCGCGCCACGTGAGGAAGCGGTAGGCGTCGAGGTCCGCGGCGAGGTCCGCCAGCGACCACTGGTCGGGCTGCGTCGCGTTCGGCCGGCCCTTGTGGTCGACCTGCGCGCCGAGGTGCTCCTTGATCAGGTCGAC
>JBERSB010000518.1:0-11062 GCA_041236755.1 Luminiphilus sp.
GAGCACGACCAGAGCCAGGAGACGCATCATGCCGATGGCATCGGCGGGGTCCGGCGAGGCCCTTGAGGTCCTCGTCCCGCCGCGAGAACCCGCCCATGGCGCGGGCTCCTGGCAGCGCGCGCGGCGCGCCCCTACGCGCCCGTCCGAGGGCTGCGCAACGCGCGCGGCCGCGGCGACGCTGTGCTGGCCACGACCCGATGACGACGACCCAACGAACCTGCGCCGCAGCGCTGGCCGCGCTGCTGGCAGCCTCGCTGTCTGCGCAACAGCCCACCGAGGCCCCCGCGCCGCCCGGCGCACCTGCGGCTACCCCGAACCCCGAGACACGCTCCGATCAGGGGGCCCGCACGGACATCGAGACCCTGTGCCGCAAGGTCGGCGCCGCGCACCGGCCGTCGGGCCCGACGCCCGCGGTCACCGCGCTCCGCTGCGTGCTCGAGCTGCAGCTGACCGACGTGCTCGAGAAGAACGGCGGCCAGGTGGACCTGGACGTGATGTACCTGCAGCAGCCGCGGCCGGCCCCCAAGCGCGCCCGCAGCTACATCCGCTACGAGGTGCGCGGCGGCGAGCAGCCGATCCGGCGGGGCTTCGACCGCGTGGGCCCGTGGCACATGAAGCAGGGCAAGCCTGCAGACCTGACCGCGGCAGGCGCCGAGCAGGACCTCGCGTCGCTGCGCGAGCACGTCAACCTCGCGAGCCAGCTGATCCGGTTCCTGTCGCCCGAGCAGGTGATCGCCTCGCTGCAGGACCCGGGCGAGGTCAAGGACGACCGCCTGCGGCTCGGCCGCCGGGACGTGCCCGTGCTGAGCGTCAGCGGCAGACTCCCGGCCTTCCCGATGGTGCAGAGCAGCGGCGAAGAGGCCCCTGCCTTCGTGAAGATCTACGTCGACAAGCAGTCCAGCGAGCTGCTCGGCGTCGACGCGTGGCCGCTCGACGAGGACGGCGAGCCCGACCGCCGCCGCGGCGAGCGCATCCTCTTGTCCGACCTCCGCGAGCGCGACGGGCTGCTGGTGCCGCGGACGCTGCGCTACCTGTTCCGTGACGACTCCGGCAAGCTGCGCAGCCGGTCCACCGTCAAGATCGTCTCGCTCGAGCTCCGGCCGCCGCTGACGGTGCGCGACTTCGACCGCAGCTAGCCGGGGCGACGCCTCAGCAGCGGCGACGGAAGTAGCGCTCGAGCTCGGCCGACGAGAACGTCAGCGTCGTCGGGCGCCCGTGCGGGCAGTTGTGAGGGTGCTCGAGCGTCGCGGCGACGCGCAGCAGCTCCTCGATCTCGGCGTCGGTCAGCCGGTCGCCGCTCATCACCGAGCCGCGGCAGGCCATCGAGTGGAAGCGCTCGGCGATGTGCTCCCCCACCGACGCGCGGCCTTCGTCTGCCTCGCCGGTCGCGAGCGCGCGCACGAGCTGCTTGGGGTCGGTTCTGTTGAGCACCGCGGGCATGCCCTGCACGGCGATCGCGTTGGGTCCGAACGGCTCGACCAACAGCCCCTCCTCGGCGAGCTCTCCCTGCACCGACTCGAACCACGCCAGCTCGGACGGCGTCAGCTCGACGACCGCAGGCACGAGCAGCCGCTGCACCGCCACGTCGCGCGCGGCGTGCTGGCGCTTGAGCTGCTCGTAGGTGACGCGCTCGTGCAGCGCGTGCTGGTCGACGACCAGCAGGCCGTCCTCTCCCTCCAGCAGCAGGTAGAGGTCCATGACCTGCAGGAAGCGGCCGCGCACGCGCTGGAACGGGTTGGGACGCGCCGCAGGCTCGCCCGTGGCCGGCGCCGCCTCGCGCACCACGGCCGGGCCTTCGTCGCTGTCGCGGCGCAGGACAGGCGGGCTCGGCGACGCCGCGGCCGAGGCGTCGAACAGGGACCCTGCAGACGTCGGGAAGCCCGAGCGCGCGCGCGGCAGCTCCGGGCGGATCGAGACGCCGCCCTCGCTGCCCGACGCCTCGCCCGCCCCCAGCGTGCGCGCGGCCAGGGCGCTGCGGACCGTCTCGTGCAGGCAGCCCGCGACCTTGCGCGACTCCACGAACCGCACCTCGGCCTTGCGCGGGTGGATGTTCACGTCGACGAGGTCGGCAGGCAGCACCATCTGCAGCACGTAGACCGGGAAGCGGCCGCCCATCAGGAACTCGCGGTAGGCCTGCCGCACGGCGTGCAGCGCGCTCTTCTCGCGCGCCATGCGGCCGTTGACGTAGGTCAGCTCGAGGCGACCGTCGCGGCGCGCGAGGTCCGGCTCTCCGACGACGCCCTCGACCTTCAGGCCGTCGAACTCGCGCTCCACGGGCAGCAGACCCTTGCCCAGCTCGCGGCCGAAGCACTGCTGCACGCGCTCGGCGAGGCCGACGCCGCGCGGCAGCCGCAGCAGCTCCTTGTCGTCGCTGACCAGGGTGAAGTCGACGTCCAGTCGCGCCAGCGCGAGCTCGCAGACCAGCTGCTGGATGCGCGCGCGCTCGGCGTGGGGTGCCTTGAGGAAGCGACGCCGCGCCGGCACGTTGAAGAACAGGTCCCGGATCTCGATCCGCGTGCCCTGCGGGCAGCCGGACGGCTGCGGCGTCGACTCGACGCCGCCGTCGCAGCGGATCTCCCAGCCCTCGGCCGCGCCGCGCCGCATGCTCTGGATGCGGGCCTTCGCGACCGCGCCGATCGAGGCCAGCGCCTCGCCGCGGAACCCGAGGCTGCCGATGTGCTCGAGGTCGTGCACATCGGAGAGCTTGCTGGTCGCGTGGCTGGCGAAGGCGAGCGGCAGGTCCTCGGCCGAGAAGCCGTCGCCGTCGTCGATGACCGTCAGCTGTTCGGCGCCGCCGCCCCGCAGCTCGACGCGCACGCGCGTGGCCCCGGCGTCCAGCGAGTTCTCGATCAGCTCCTTGGCGACCGAGACGGGCCGCTCGACCACCTCGCCCGCGGCGATCTGGTTGACGACCGCGGTCGGCAGCTTCCTGATCACAGGCCCAGCTCCTCGGCCGTCTCGATCGGAGCGCCGTCGAACCACTGCGCCAGGAAGCGCTCGAGCAGCACTTCGGCGTCCTCGCCCGTGGCGCGGCTCTTGCGCTGGCACGCGTGCAGCGCCGTGATGCCCCGCTGCAGCTGCGGCAGGTCGTTCTGGCGGACGTTGTTCACGAACCGGTCGGCGAACTGACGCACGTTGCAGCGGCTCGGCAGGTCCCGCGTGGACACGCCCTCCTCGAACAGCGCGCGGCCCTCGTAGACGACGCCGATCTGGCGGAACAGCCAGCTGGCCGTGAACGGCAGCACCCCGCCCGCGTCCATCGTCTTGCCGTCCTGCTGCCGGACCCCGCGCGCGAACATCGCGGTCAGAGACCGCTGCGCGGCGCGACGGTCGCCGCCGAGCAGCGCTTCGGTGAACTCGAAGGGCGTCGATTCGAAGCTGACGGTGAGCTTGCCGCGCAGGTCCTCGGGCTTCAGCGGCGCGCGGCCTCGCTCGTCACCGAGCACGTCGCGCAGGCGCTGCAGCTCGCCGACCAGCTCGCTCGGCGACTTGCCGACCTGGGAGATCAGCAGCCACGCGCTCTCCGGCGTGAGCCTCACGCCGAGCTTCTTGCTCGCGTCCACGACCCAGACGCACAGCTCGCCCTCGAGCGGGCTCTGCGTGCGGTCGTAGGGCATGTCGTAGAGGTCGCGGAACTCGAACACCGCGCCTTCCTTGGCCAGCTGTTTGAACAGCGTGGCCGCGGCCTTCTTGCGCTTGTCGAGCTTGGGCGCCTCGACGACGAGGCTGGAGCCGGGCTGGATCTTGGGCGCGACCTCGGCGACCGACGCGCCGTGCTTGCGCCACCAGTTGGCGGCGCGACGGACCGCGACGACGGTCGTGCTGGCGAACAGGCCGCCGCCGCGCAGGTCCTGCAGCTCTGCGACCCCGGCAGCGCCGCCGGCGTCCGCCGCGTCGTCGTCGTCGCTCGCGCGCACCTCGACCCCGTCGACCTTGCGCAGCTCGGCGTCTGCGGGAACGGCCCGGAGCACGCGCGCCATCGCCTGCTCACGGAAGAACGCGCTCACGCCGTGCAGCAGCAGCACCGGCGGCAGCCCGTCGCGGATCCGCTTGTCGAGCCGCGCCAGTTCCTTGTTCGGGGCCGGAGGCGCCATGCCCTACCAATACAGGTCGGCGCAGCCGGCTGCGAACATCACCACCGCCAGCGCCCCATTGGCCGTGAAGAACGCCGCCTGGATGCGGGACAGGTCGTCGGGCCGCAGCAGGCGGTGCTGCCAGACGAGCAGGCACGCGGCCAGCCCGACGCCGACCAGGTAGCCCGCGCCGAGCGGCGTCATGCGGCCGAACGCCACGAACCCCGCGAGCGCGAGCGCGTGCATCACCCGGCTGCCCCACATGGCGGCCGGACGGCCCAGCAGCACAGGCAGCGAGCGCAGCCCGCGGTCCCGGTCGAACTCGTCGTCCTGGCAGGCGTAGAGCACGTCGAAGCCGGCCACCCAGGCCGCGACCGCCAGCCCGAGGACCAGGGGCGCGTAGAGCCGCGCGCCGAAGCCGCCGTCGGCGGCGAACCACGCCGCGAACGGCGAGACGCCCAGCGCCACGCCCAGCCAGAGGTGGCAGAGCGACGAGAACCGCTTGGCGTAGCTGTAGCCGTAGAGCCACAGCAGCGTCGGCACGCCGAGCCAGAAGCACGCCGGCGAGAGCAGCCAGCAGCACGCCAGGAACGCCGCGCCGGCCCCCAGCGCCAGCAGCAGCGCGCTCGCGGCCGTGACCTTTCCCGCGGGGATCTCGCGGCCCGCGGTGCGCGGATTGGCGGCGTCGAGCGCGCGGTCCGCCCAGCGGTTGAACGCCATCGCGGCCGTGCGCGCCGTCACGACGGCGCAGCAGACCAGCGCGAGCAGCGTCCAGGACGGCGCGCCGTCGGTCGCGACGAGCAGCGAGAGGAGCGCGAAGGGCAGCGCGAACACCGAGTGCGACAGCTTGACGAGGCCTGCGTAGGCCTGCGCGCGCTCGGCGACGCCGCTCACTCCTCGCCCTCGTCCCACGGCGACGCGGACGCCTGCGGTGCATCTTCGCCGGGCGTCTGCCACCGACGGACCAGCGCGTGCGCGACGCCGAGTCGGTCGAGGATCTTGCCGACGACGAAGTCGACGAGCTCCTCGACGGTGGACGGGCGCTGGTAGAAGCCCGGCATCGCCGGCAGCACGACGGCGCCCAGCCGCGTCAGCTTCAGCATGTTCTCGAGGTGCAGCTCGCTGAGCGGCGTCTCGCGCGGGACCACGACCAGCGGGCGGCCCTCCTTGATGGCGACGTCGGCGGCGCGCTCGACGAGGTTGCTCGAGAACCCGTGCGCGACGCGGGCGAGCGTCCCCATGCTGCACGGCACCACGATCGTCGCCGCGATGCCGGCGCTGCCGGACGCCGGCGCGGCCTCGACGGCCGCGCGGTCGTGCACGCGCAGCCCCGCCCGCAGTCCCTCGTCGAACAGCCCCGCGAGGTCGGGACGTTCGAGGTCGAGGTCGTGGCCGCCTTCGTGCACCAACACGCGGATGGCGGCGCCGGTCGCGCACAGGTGGACCGTGTGGCCCTGCTGCAGCAGCACCTCGACGAGGCGCACGCCGTACGCGCTGCCGCTGCCGCCGGAGAAGCAGACCGCGAAGGCCTTGGGATCGTCGTCGGTCGAGGAGCTCACGGGCGCAGGTAGAAGTAGAGGTTGTAGACGGTGTGGGTGTAGACGCAGACGCCGTAGCCGCGCCCCCACATCAAGAGCCCCAGCAGGATCCCGGCCATCGTCCGGAACAGGAACCGGCCGCGGTCGTAGGGCTCGCCGCAGAGGTGGTGGAACCACGAGAACACCAGCGCGCTGACGACGACGGCGAACACTCCCGCCGCGGCGCGTGGCAGCGCCCATTCGCGCACGGCGCGCATTCCCAACCACACCAGCAGCGACATCAGGCCGAGGCGGAAGACCAGCTCCTCGTAGACGCCCGCCCCGATCGAACCCACGACGTTGGCGACCCAGACGTCGCCGCTCGACGCGCTCTGCGCTGCGAGCACGCGGTCGGCCGACGACGTCATCGCCGACGCGATCGGTCCGAGCATGACGCCGTAGACGAGCCCCTCGAGCGCGATCACCGCGACGACGCGCGCCCACGGGACCTTGTGCTTCAAGAGCCACCAGGCGGCGAGCGCGATCAGCGCGGCGAACAGGCCGCTGACGACGAGGTCGGCGCTGCTGCCGAGCCGCTGCACCTGCTGCAGCAGCAGCACCTCGGCGCCGTTGCGCTCGTCCGGCGCGAGCTGCGCGCGGAGCAGGATGTAGACCAGCCACAGCGGCAGGACCGCGAACAGCCCGACCGCCGGTTCGCGCGACCAGGCGAAGTAGCCGCCTGGGCGCAGCGGCTTGGGCTCAGGGGCCTTCTTCGGGTCAGCGGACTTCGGCACGGTAGATGGCGGCGATCCCGCCGGTCAGGAGGTGCTGGCGCGGAGACTCCATGCCTGCCTCCACCATCAGCGCGAGGAACTCCGCGCGCTCCGGGAACGCCTGCACCGAGTCGTGCAGGTAGCGGTAGGCGTCGCTCTCGTTGCCGCAGATCCAGCGCCCGAGGCGCGGCAGGACCTTCTGGAAGTAGAAGCCGTAGAGCTGCGCGAACACCGGCAGCCGCGGCTTGCAGAACTCGAGCACCACGACGCGCCCGCCCGGGCGCACGACCCGCGCCATTTCGCGCAGCGCGGTCACCGGCTCGGCGACGTTGCGGATGCCGAACGCGACGGTCGCGAAGTCGAACCGGTCGTCGGGCAACGGCAGGTTCATCGCGTCGGCGGCGACGAACGCGGGTCGGCCCTTGCCCGCCTTCTGCTTCTTGTGGGTGTGGGAGAGCATCGGCGCGCAGAAGTCGGCGCCGACCATCGCAGCGCCCGCGCGCTGCAGGGCGAAGCACAGGTCCCCGGTGCCCGAGCAGACGTCGAGGCCCCGCTCGCCCTGCTGGAGCTCGACCACCCTGACCGTGCGGCGCCGCCAGAGCACGTCTATGCCCATCGAGAGCGCCCGATTGGCACGGTCGTAGCCCGGCGCCACGTCGGCAAACATGCGTTGGATGGTCGCGGCGTCGGGCATCTGCGGCCGTGATCTTGCGCCACGCAGGGACCGATCACAAACGAAGAACGCCCGCCGCCACCAGGTGACGACGGGCGTCCTCGTCGAGGCGCCGAGGGCCGACCGGGCGAGCCCGACCGACCGGTGAGGCGCTACTGCCGCCAGTAGTTCGAGACGACCCGGACGCCGGGCACCGAGATCGTCGCGATGCGCGTGCCCGTATCGAGCTCGAAGACGTCGACGTTGCCCACGTCCGACAGCGCCACGAACAGCAGGCGCGGCTGGCAGGCCGCCTGCAGGCCGGACTTCAGCGTGTGCTTGCCGGAGTGGAAGTAGGGCGTCTGCTGGCCGGCCGTGAAGAACTGGCTGGGCTGGCCCTGGTCGGCGCCCTGGTTGAGCAGGTCGTCGTTCGCGAGGTCGATGATCGAGTTGCCCGACATCTGGTCCACGAACGAGCCCGGCGACGGCGTGCCGCCGATGCGCTGCACGACCGTCCACTCCTTCTGCCGGTAGGTCGGCGGCAGGATGAAGCCGCCGGACGCGGGGTTCAGCTGCAGCTGGCCGTTCGGCGTGCTGGTGAGGTTCAGACGCGAGACCTGGCCGAGGCCGGTCTGGTCGGTGTGGCCGATCAACACGCCGCCGAACGTCGTGTTGAAGTCGTAGAGCATCTTCTTGGCGCGCGGGAACGAGACGTTCGTCACCACGCCGATGACGTCGTTGAAGCCGATGCCGTTGACGCCGTCGGGCCCCGACTCGAAGATGGCGACGGTGCCGTTCGAGTTGAGGATGTAGGCGTAGTAGACGCCGGACGTGTTGCCCGTGGCCGTGTAGCGCTCGGTCACGACCACGTCGAGCGGGCCGTTGAGGAAGCCGCCGAGCGTGCGCTTCGCGGTGAAGTCGAGCGCGCTGATGATCGACAGCTGGCTGGCCTGCGTCGAGACCACGATGATGTCCTCGCCGTCCGGCTGCCACGCGATGCCCGTGGGCCCGCTCGGCAGGCGCGTCTCGGCGACGATCTGGTGGAAGTTGACGCTGGTCGGATCGATGTCGACGAACGTGACCGACGAGCTCGCGAAGTTGGAGACCGCCATCCGCGTCATGTTCGGCGAGATCGCGATGCTGACCGGGTCCGACATCGGGATGGTGTCGAGCACGGTGAACCGGTTGCTGTTCACCACCAGGACCTGACGGTTGTCCGGGTCGAGCACGTAGAGGAAGTGCCCGACCTGCTGACGCGACGTGAACGCGCAGAACGGCGGCGGCGGCGGCGGCGAGGCCGGCGGCGGCTGCGGCCCGACGAACACGCCCATGAAGGTCGTGCCGTAGACGCCGATCTCGTTCTGGACCGAGCTGAACGGGTTGCCGCGCAGCAGCTGGTTGAGGCCGACCGCGGTGCACGCCGGCGGACCGGCCGTGACCAGCGCGCCCGGAGGACCGAGCGACGACTTGACCGCCGGCTCCTCGCCGAAGATGGCGCGGTTCGGGTTCGGCGGCGGGAACACCAGCCGCGGCGGGTTGGGGATCGGCGGCTGCGTGATCGTGTTGCCGGACTGCACCAGGCCGAGCAGCTCGTTGATCTGGTTCGAACGCGACGCGTTGCGGTTGACGTTCTCGTTGTTGTAGATCAGGTCGAGCGGCGCGCCGATGTGGATGTCGGTCACGTCGCTGACGATCGGGTCACGCAGCAGACGCGTGCTGCCGTTGGTGTCCTGCGCGAGCGTCAGCACGCCCGCGCCGCCGGCGTCGAGGTTCGACGTGCCGGGCGCCATCGACGGGACCACGCCCGGGAGGCCGATGTTGGGGCTGAGCGGCCAGCGGGTGTTGTTGATGTCGCCGGTGCCCTGGCCGAAGCCGTTGAGGTCGATGACGCTCACGCCCGGCTCGGCGCCGCCGATGCCGACGTAGATCGCCTCGGGAGCGACCGGCGCGTTGACCAGGCCGGGCCCCACGCCCGTGGTGTAGGACGAGGTCACCGAGGTGCCGATCAGGTCGCCGTTGAGGCTGTTGATCGAAGTCGTCTGCACGGTCACGTCGACCTGCGACTGCCCGGGCAGGTTGTAGGCCGGCGTGACGATGTAGTTCATCAGGTCGCCGAAGCTCACCGGGTCCGCGTAGTAGATCGCCGGGAACGTCGACGCCGACGAGGTCACCTGCAGCGAGATGCCGCCGGTCGGCGGCGTGAACTGCTGCGGGTCGAAGAACGAGCCGACCTCACCGGGCTGCACCGGCTTGTTGAAGCGCACCAGGATCGACGCCCGAGGGTCGATGCCCGTCTGGTTGTTGCCGGGGCTGATCTCGGGGATCGACGTGTAGCCGAGCACCTCCGGCGGGTCCGCGTCGGGCCCGACGGTCGTCGCCACGCCGACCTCCTGCTCGAGGATGCCGTTCTCGCTGTCGCGCACCGCGTTGGTCACGATCACGCGCAGCAGACGGTTGGCCGGGAAGGTCTCGAACGTCGTCAGGTCGTCGTCGCTGTCCGCGACGCAGGTGCACGACTTGGTGGACACGAGGTCCGCCGCGCCCGGGTAGCTCGGGAAGCCCGCCGCGCGCGGGTCGACCACCGAGATGTCGTTGCCGTCGGCCACGACCGCCTGCACCTTCCGCAGGGTGCCCGCCTCGTTGTAGTAGGTGGTCCCGTTGACGAAGCCGCGCCCCTTGACCGTGATCTGCTGCTCGGTCGAGGGGTTGTAGGCGAGGATCGTCAGCTGGCCGCCGAGGCCCGAGTTCGCCTGGTCCGCGAGCAGGTTGCTCAGGATCGAGTCGACGTCGAGCTTGTGCGAGAACGAGAAGTGCAGGAAGTGGTTGCCCGCGTCGCCGTCGGGCAGCACCGGGGTCACCGGCAGCGTCGCCACCGGCAGCACGCCGTTGTTGCCGTTGACGAACTGCTTGAGCGTCTCCTCGCTCTCGATGTTGATGATGGTCGAGGTCGGGTTGCCGAACGAGTCCGTCGTGCGGATGCGGTAGGGATACACCGCGCCGGAGCCGGTGCTGATCCCGGTCACGACGAACGGACCGCGGTTGTCCGGGTCGCCCTTGGTGCCGCCGGTGCAACCGTTCGCCATGACGAACAGTCCGACGACTGCGAGCGCGGAGAGGGTGCGGACGGCGGGAGAGGCCGTACGCGACCGATGCGTAGGGGTGGCTTTCATTGGAATGCGAATCCGCCCTGGACAGGGGCGGCAGGGTCTACTCCGGGACGAGTCGAGCCAGAAGCCGTAGAACGTTACTTCGCCGACAGTTCCATGCAAGCGAACTCCGACGCTCGGCGGCCTGGCCCGGCAGCCCGGTCATGCACCTCTAGAGCAAGCGGGATGCCAGCGGCGCAGAGCATGGACTTCGGCGCGAAAACGTCGCTGCCCGCCTGCCCCGAGCCGGCCAACGTCCGATCTAAACAGAAGTATCGGAGCCGCTTACGCAGTCCTCCGATCTGGTCGTGATCGACCTGTGCAGAACCGCACAGCGTGCGCTCCCGCGCTCACGCCGCGCGATCATGCCGCTTCGCCGCAGCGCGGGCGCGAACTAACGTGGCGGCATGGCCCGCCAGCTCCTGCTCTTCGCGTACGCGGCGCTGCTCGCCGCGGTCGCTCGCACCCAGTCCCCCACGCGCGTCGCGTGCCTCGGGGACTCGATCACGTTCGGCGCGCGCATCGCCGACCGGGCGAACGCCAGCTACCCAGCGCGCCTGGCGGCGCGCGACCCCGGCCTGGAGGTCCGCAACTTCGGCGTCGGCGGCGCGACCCTGCTGCGCCGCGCCGACCGCGCCTACACCGAGACCGAGGCGTGGCGCACAGCGCTCGCGTGGCGGCCCGACGGCGCCATCGGGATGCTCGGCACCCACGACACGTGCCAGACGGAGCGGCGCCGCAACTGGGAGCACGCCGACGACCTCGAGCAGGACGCGCGCGCGATGGTCGCAGCGCTGCTCGAGGCCAACCCCGAGATGCGGATCGTGCTCGCCAGCCCGCCCAACATGGTCGTCGACCAGGGCGGCCTCGACGACGCGCGGCGTCGGGACCTCGCGGCCCG
>JBERSB010000519.1:0-3188 GCA_041236755.1 Luminiphilus sp.
TCGAGCGAGACCTTGCCGAGGCCGCGCGGCGGCACGTTGACGACGCGCGCCATGCTGACGTCGTCGAGCGGGTTGATCAGCACGCGCAGGTACGCGAGCAGGTCCTTGATCTCCCGCCGCTCGAAGAACGTCTGGCCCCCGACGATCTCGTAGGGCACGCCCTTGTCCTTCAACGCCTGCTCGAGGCCGCGCGACAGCCAGTGCGCCCGGTAGAAGACCGCCACCTCTTCCAGCGAGACGCCCTCGTCGACCAGCGCCTGGACGCGGTCGACCACCGTCGACGCCTCCTCGGTGGAGCCGGTCGCCTTCAGCCGCAGGATCGACGCGCCGTCCTCGGCGTCGGTGCGCAGGCGCTTGTCCTTGCGCATCGTGTTGTTGGCGATGACCGTCTCGGCGGCGCGCAGGATGTTCGCGGTGCTGCGGTAGTTCTGCTCGAGCCGCACCACCGTGCACGGGTCGTAGTCGCTCTCGAAGTCGAGGATGTTGCGCACCTCGGCGCCGCGGAAGCCGTAGATCGACTGGTCGGGGTCGCCCACGACGCACATGTTGCCGCTGCCGCCGGCCTCTGCGGGCGGGCAGAGCAGCTTGAGCAGGTCGTACTGCACGCGGTTGGTGTCCTGGAACTCGTCGACCAGCACCCAGGGGAAGCGCTCCTGGTAGCGCTCGGCGACGGCCGGGTGCTCGCGCAGGATCTGCAGGAAGTTCAAGAGCAGGTCGTCGAAGTCCATCGCCGACGCCTTCTTCATGCGCTCCTGGTACGGCGTCCACAGCCGCTCGACCAGCCGCATCACGTCGCTGCTGCCGAGCAGGCCGTCGTCTGGCGTCATCGCCGCGTTCTTGAGCTTGCTGATCCAGTTGCCGATCAAGGAGGGCTTGGCCTCCTTGGGCGAGATGTGCTGCTCGGCCATCAGCTCCTTGATCAACGAGTCGCGGTCCTGCGTGTCGTAGATCGAGTAGTCGGGCGCGTAGCCGATCAGGTGCGCCTCGCTGCGCAGGAAGCGCGCGCAGGCCGAGTGGAACGTCGCCACCCGGACGTAGTCGCCGCCGAGCTGCTCGACCCGGCGCGCCATCTCGCCCGCCGCCTTGTTGGTGAACGTCAGCGCCAGGACCTGGTGCGGGCGCACGCCGTCGGTCATCAGGCGCGCGATGCGCCGGGTGACCACGCGCGTCTTGCCCGAGCCCGCGCCGGCGAGCACCATCAGCGGCCCCTGGCCGTGCGCGACCGCCGCCGCCTGCTGCTCGTTGAGGTCCTCGTAGATCGAGTCGTGCATCGCCCTTCTGCGAGCATAGTGCACGATCGGGACGCGGCAACAGCGGCGTTGGCGCTGGAACCCGAGCCGCCGGCGCGGTTCTCTAGGCTGCATGGCGTCGCCCCTCCCCGGACCACAGGCACCGCTCGGCAGCTGGCCGCGGCTCTACGCGCTCTGCTGCGCGCTCGCGGTCGTCGTGATGGCGCTGCTCTACTGGTTCACGGCGCACTTCAACGTGCGCATGGGCTCGTGACCGCGGCCCGGGAGGCCTGAGCGATGGGCTGGATCGACTGGACGGTCTTCTTCGCGTTCCTGTCCTACGTGGTCTGGGACGGCGCCCGGCGCCGCGGCCACGCGACCGACCTAGAGGGCTACTACGCGGCCGGCCGCAAGATCCCGTGGTGGGCGGCGGGCCTCTCGATCATGGCCACGCAGGCCAGCGCGATCACCGTGATCGGCACCACGGGCCAGGGCCACGACGGCGGGATGGAGTTCGTGCAGAGCTACTTCGGCCTGCCGTTCGCGATGGTCCTGCTGTGCATCTTCTTGGTGCCCTACTACCGCAGCAGGAACGTGCTGACCCCCTACGAGCTGCTCGAGGAGCGGTTCGGGCCGATGTCGCGCACGCTGGCCAGCCTGATCTTCCTGTGCTCGCGGTGCCTCGCGCTCGGCGCGGTGATCTACGCGCCTTCGGTCGCCCTGAGCGCGATCCTGGGCGTCGACACGATGCTGGCCGTGTTCCTGATCGGCGGGCTGACGACCGCCTACACGATGCTCGGCGGCGTGTCGGCGGTGATCTGGACCGACGTCAAGCAGATGACCGTGATCCTGCTGGGGCTCGCGATCGTCTTCGTGATGCTGCTGTCCGACCTGCTGCCGGAGTTCGGCTCGCTGTCGAAGATGCTCGAGGTCGCGGGCGCCGCCGACAAGCTGGGCGCGCTGGAGGTCACGCCGGCGCACGAGGGGCTGCTGCCACGCACCCACGAGCAGATCGCCGCGGGCGTCGGCACGCCGAGCTTCTGGGAGGAGAAGTACAACGTCTGGGCGGGGCTGTTCGGCGGCCTGTTCCTGCACCTCAGCTACTTCGGGTGCGACAACAGCCAGGCGCAGCGGCTGCTGACCAGCCCCGACGCGGCGCAGTCGAAGAAGAGCCTGTTGATGTCGGCGTTCGCCAAGGTGCCGATGCAGGGCTTCATCCTGCTGATCGGCGTGCTGATGTGGCTGTTCTACGCCACCCACCAGCAGCCGATGCTGTTCAAGCCCGACCACGTCGAGCGGGCCGCGAGCGCCGAGCTGTCCGCCGAAGTCGCGCAGCTGCAGCAGCGCTTCGACGCAGCCCACGCCGAACGCAAGGCCGCGATGCTCGTGCTCGCCGAACAGCGGGAGCCGCCCGCCGAGTCCCTGGCCGCGACCGTCCGCTACCAGCGCGCGGTCCGCGCGGTCGACGAGGTGCGCCGCGAGGCGCGCACGCTCGTCGGCGGCAAGACCGACGCTGCCGGCGCTGCGCAGGACGACAAGGACACCAACAACATCTTCTGCCGCTACATCCTCGACCAGCTGCCGCCGGTGCTGCTCGGCCTGATCATCGCGGCGATCTTCGCCGCGGCGATGTCCAGCATCGACTCCGTACTCAACGCGCTCAGCGGCGCCACCGTCGTCGACCTCTACCGCCGCTGGCTGCGACCCGACGCGACCGACGCCCAGTCCTTGCGTGTGGGCAAGTTCGTGACGCTGTTCTGGGGCGTGGTCGCGACCTTCACGGCGCTCTTCTTCGCAGGCGGCGGCTCGATCATCGAGATGATCAACCGGGTCGGCTCGTGGTTCTACGGCAGCCTGCTCGGGATCTTCGTGATGGCGCTGTTCTTCCGCCGCGCGGGCGACCTCGCCGGCGCGCTCGGGCTCTGCGGCGGCATGGGCGCCGTGCTGCTCGTGCACAAC
>JBERSB010000520.1:0-7230 GCA_041236755.1 Luminiphilus sp.
AAACCGCCGCGGCGACGCCTCGTAGTAGGAGGCGTCCGGGACGTCGGCGTGAGCTGCGCTCCTGGACGAGTCACGAAGACCTTCTCCGCCGAGGAGCGCTGGGCACGGTGTCCAGAACTCCGGGGGCGAGGCGGAGAGGGTCTCTATTTTCTTCGCAGCGCCGCGCGGTCGTGACCGACACAGGCGTCACGCACCGTCGGGCGGCCCGCGGTCGACCGGCAGCGCTGCGTCGAGCAGTTGCTCGCCGCGAGGGACATCGCCTTCGAGCGCCGTGACGACGGCCTCCTGCAGCTGCGCCCGCGTCGCGCCGAGCCGCGCAGCGCCGCGCGCGTGGCCGGCGAGCTGTCTTTGCTGGTCCTGCGCCGCGAGCACGCCGACCGCGACGACCTCACGCGTCACGGCGTCGAGGCCCGGCCGCGTGAGGATGCGGCCGTAGGCAGCCTCGAGCACGAAGTCGTGCAGCTCGCCGTGGTAGCCGCGCAACATGTCGCGCACGGGCGCGTCGTTCTTGCCGTAGACGGCCGCGAACAGCGCGCGGCCCGCAGCTGCCTGCTCGGACGCTTCGAGCGCGCCGCCCTGCGGCGGGGACGGCGACGGCCACGCGCGCTCGAAGTGCTCCCAGGCCGTGATCGCGCGCGGGAAGCCGCAGAACAGCACGCACATCAGCAGCGTCTCCTCGAGGCCTGCGCGCGCGTGCTCACGCTCGCGGGCGGCCTCGACCCAGCGGGTGAACGCCGGCCAGTCGGCGCGCCAGCAGGTCGCGGCGACGCCGACCAGCGCGCGGACATCGCCGGAGAGGCCGTCACGCGCCAGCATCTGGTCGATCTGCATGCGGCGAAGCTACGCCGTCCTGCCGCTCATGCCATGCTGGCTTTGGCGGTCGCCTGCAGGATTCGCTCGTGCTTCGCCTGGCTGAGCCCGAGCGCGGCCAGCGCGTCCTCGTTGAGCACGTGGCCGCGCCAGGATCGCTCGCCGGTCGCTGCCAGGTGAGCGTAGCTGTTGGCGGCGTTGACCAGGAAGCCGCGGGCCCAGTCCTCGGCGTTCGTCGGCGGCGTGTGGTGGAACATGACCGCGGCCTGCACGTTCGCCGGCAGCTTCCAGCGATCGGCGAGCAGCCCGCCGACGTGCGCGTGGTTGAAGCCGAAGACCTCGCCTTCGGCTTGGGCGAGCGGTTTGTTGGACGCGCGCGAGAGCTCCAGCGCCTGCCGGAAGCGCTCCTCTTGCGAGTCGATCAGGACCAGCTTGCCGATGTCGTGGATGAGGCCGCTGGTGTAGGCGTCTTCCGGAGAGAGGCTCTGCTCGACGTCGGCGTGCTCGGCGAGCAGCCGGCACGCGACCGCCGCCTTGAAGCTGTGGTCCCAGAGCGAGTCGACGTCGAAGTCTTCGTGCTCACCGCACGCGAACGTGTGCAGCACGCTCGCCTGCACGACGAGGTTCTTGATCACCTTCAAGCCGAGGATCGAGCACGCGAGGTTGATGTTCGCGACCGGGTTCTTGAGTCCGTAGAACGAGCTGTTGACCAGCCGGAGCGCGCGCGTGGCGATCGCGGGGTCCTTCTCGATCACCCTGGCAGCCTCCTGCGCGGATCCGTCGGGCGACGCCACGATGGCCGTGATCTCCGTCAGCACCGTCGGGATCGTCGGGATGTTGACGGTGCCGTCGATCAGCTCTTCTAGCTCAGCGGATTTGGTGATCATGGCGACCGGGGTCCTGCAGCTCGCTCCCTCTCTCTATTCGTCGCGGCCGCGCGGCGAACTTGACGGCGGTCGGATCAGCGGCGCCGCAGGTGCGCCGCTGCGCCGAAGACGTCGCGCAGGAGCTCCGATGCCACGGCGCGTTCCTGCGCGCTCAGGGCGCCTGGCTCGGGGCTCATTCCGAGCGCGTCGCCGATCTCGTCTGCGACGGCGCGCCGGAGGCGTCGCTGCACGTCCGCGCTCGGCTCGACCTGGTCCTCGACCGCAGCGACGAACGGCGTCAACGCCGGCCGGCGCAGCACCAGGGAGCCGTGGTGCAGCACGCGCGGCCGCGGCGACGCGGCCCGCCGCTGCGCCGAGCCGCAGAGCTTGCCGCGGTCGGTCACGAGGTCTCCCTGGACCGGGTGCGAGAAGCACCACGGGTCATCCGGCCTCGCCGACAGCCTCCCCTCGGTGGCGCGCCGGCAGGCGACGCCGATGCGCCCGAGCGCCCGCTGGATCGCGTCGTGGAGCAGGCGATAGCTCTCGGCGAGGTCCTTGGGCAAGAGGTCTGCGTCGACGGCGAGCGCGTAGGTCAGCTCGTCGCCGTGGTGGATCGCGCCGCCGCCGGTCGCGCGGCGCACGACCACCGTGCCGTCCGGCAGGTCCGCGAAGGAAGACAGCGACTGGAAGTAGCCGAGCGAGACCGCGTGTGGGCGCCAGCCGTAGAGGCGCAGGGTCGGCGCGGCGCCGACGGCGAGCAGCGCGCCGTCGACGGACATGTTCCAGGCGGGGTCGCCCGGCTCGTCGACCAGCAAGCGCAGCCGGGACGTGGTCCTAGTCCTCGGCCTGGCAGTGCGCGTCGTAGGCCGCGCCGTCCATCAGGTCGCCCGAGGTGTCGGTGACCTTGACCTTGATCATCCAGGCCTTGCCGAACGGCTCCTCGGAGAGCCACTCGAGGTTGTCCGACAGCTCCTCGTTGCTCTCGACGACCTCGCCCGTGACCGGCGCGATCAGGTCGCTGACGGCCTTGACCGACTCGATCTCACCGAAGCTCTCGCCCGCGGTCACCGACGAGCCGGTGGCCGGCAGGTCGAGGAAGACGAGGTCGCTTAGGTGCGAGACGGCGTGGTCGGTGATGCCGATCGTCGCGGTGTCGCCTTCGATCTTCACCCACTCGTGGGACTTCTGGAACTGGACGTCGTCAGGGCGCATGGGCTGGGGGTTGGTCGTGCGTTGGAGGTGGTTGGGAGACGAATAGTCTGGAGACGAATACGGGTCGGGTGCGCCGCTCAGCGCGCCCGCTTGTAGAACGGCAGTTCGGTGACGACGCACGGCTCGTGCTTGTCGCGAACGGCGAAGCTGAGCTCGGTGCCGACTTCGCCGAAGGCGTCCTCGACGTAGGCGGTCGCGATGTTGGTCGGCGTGCCGCCCTTGGACAGCGTCGGCGAGATGCTGCCCGAGCAGACCTTGCCGATCGCCCGCGAGCCGTCGGGCGCCATGATCGGGTAGCCCTGTCGCGGACAGCGTTTGCTGTGCGTGGTCATGCCGACGAGCCTGCGGCCCGTGCCGCCGGCGGCCGTGACCTTCTCGAGCGCGGCGCGGCCGACGAAGTCGTGGTTCATCTTGACCGCCCAGCCGAGGTTGGCCTCCAGCGGGTTGGTGCCCTCGTCGAGCTCGTGGCCATAGAGCGGCATGCCGGCCTCGTGACGCAGCGTGTCGCGTGCGCCGAGGCCGATCGGCGTCAACCCGTCGCCCTCACCTGCCTCGAGGAACGCGCGCCACACCGTCTCCTCATGGCCCTTGGGGATGTAGGCCTCGAAGCCGTCCTCACCCGTGTAGCCGGTGCGCGACAGCGTCATGCGCACGCCGCAGACCTCCGTCTCCGTCCAGGCGTAGTAGCCGAGCGAGGCGAGGTCGCCCGCGCAGATGCGCTGCGTGATGTCCTGTGAGCGCGGGCCCTGGATCGCGATCATCCCCAGCGTCGGCGTGCAGTCCTCGACGGCGCAGTCGAAGTCTGCCGCGACGGCGCGCATGCGCGCGAGGTCGCGCTCGGCGTTGCCCGCGTTGATGACCACGAAGAAGCCTTCGCCGTCCGAGCAGTCCGCCGGGTTGCGGTAGAGCAGGATGTCGTCCTGCGTCATGCCGTCGTCGTCGAGGATCAGCGCGTAGCGGATGCGCCCGGGCTTGATCGACGCGGCGTCGTTGGTCTGCAGCCGCTGCAGGAACGCCTCGGCGTCGGGGCCCGACACCTTGACGCGCCCCATGTGTCCCAAGTCGAACAGGCCCGCGTGCTCGCGCACGGTCGCAGCCTCTTCGAGGATGCCGCGGTACTGGACCGGCATGTTCCAGCCGGCGAACGGCACCATGCGCGCGCCGGCGGCGACGTGGACGGACTCGAGGGCGGTGGTCTGCATCGGGCCGGAAGTCTAGGAGCCGCGGGCGGGCGAGCACAAGGATTCCGGCGCCGGAGCCGCGACCTGCGCGCGGCGATCAGCTCGTCGGGTTCGTCGGCGCGTCTTCGGCGTCTGATACGACCTGTTCGCCGTCGTCTACGACCAGCGCGAGCACGGTCCGGCCGGCTTTCAGCTCGGGCGCTGCGTCCGCGGTCACGACCTGGAGCTCCCGGTCCTCGTCGACGACGAACAGCGGCGTCGCGCGCTCGCCGTAGCGCGCGAGATAGTCCGCGGGGCCGAACTGCTCGGTGAGCTGCGTCGCGCGGATGCGCGCGCCGCGCTCGAGCGCGCGGCGGAGGCGGCCTGCGTCCAAGCCGTCGCCGAACAGCGTGCGTCCGGTGTGTCCCTGCTCACCACGGCGCGGCTTCTCGGACGCGACCTGGAACAGGTGCGGGCGGCCGAACGTCGGCAGGAGCTGCTCCACGGCCAGTCGGTTGACCTCGTCGCTCGAGGTCAAGGCGAGCAGGTTGCCGATGCCGTCCAGCGAGGCGTCTTCGGCGAAGCGGTTGGAGAGCACGCTGCCGTGAAACGTGGGTAGCCCCGAGGTGCGCGCTACGGTCGCGTTGGCGGCGTTGGTGTCCACCAGCAGCACGTCGAAGCCCTGCGTCTGCAGCGCGTGCCCCAGCTCGCGGCCGACGAGGTCGGCGCCGACGAGCACCGCGCCCTGCGGCGCAGCCTGCGCGGTGCCGAGCGCGCGCGCGAAGGGGCGCGCGCCGAAGCCGTAGGCGACCACGGTGATCACGATCGCGGGGAACACCAGCGCGATCACCTCCTGGCCGCCTTCGACGCCGTAGTGGTCGAGGTGCAGCGAGAACTCGGACGCGACCGCGGCGACCACGATACCCCGGGGCGCCATCGCCATCAGGAACGCGCGGTCGCGCCAGCCGAGCGAGGTCCCGAGCGTGCTCGCCGCGACGGCAGCCGGGCGTACGACGACGATCAGCGCCAGGGTGAACAGCACGGCGGGCAGCCCGAGGCTGGTCAGCGTCGCGAGCTCGAGGCGCGCGGCGATCGTCACGAACAGCAGTGCAAGGAGCATGGTCACGAGCGGCTCGTGCCACTCGAGCACGTGCTCGACGTCCAGCTTGCTGCGGTTGGCGAGCACGATGCCCATCACGGTGACCGCCAGCAGCCCGGCTTCAGGTTGCAGCGTATTCGCGAGCGCGAACGCGAGGCCGACCACGCCGAACGTGACCGGAACGTGCAGGCGGTCGGGTACGGCGAGCCGCTCTAGCGCCCGCGCCAGCGTCCACCCGGCGAGCGCTCCCAGGCCGCCGCCGTAGAGCAAGGTCTTGCCGCCGCCGCGCGCGATGTCGCCGAGGGAATCGTGGCCGGTCAGCGACTCGAGGACCAGCAGCGCCACCACGGCGCCGATCGGGTCGATCAGGATGCCCTCCCAGCGGAGGATCGGACCGAGCGGCGTGCGCGGACGCACGTGGCGGATCAGCGGGATGACCACGGTCGGCCCGGTCAGGATCAGGATCGCGCCGACCAGGAGCGCGACCTCGAACGACACCCCGACGATCGCTTGCGCTGCGACCGTCGTCAGCAGCCAGCTGACTCCCGCGCCGAAGGTGCAGAGGCGGGTGACGACCCCTCCTGCGCCGGCGAGGTCCCGGAATCGGAGCGTGAGGCCGCCCTCGAAGAGGATCACGCCGACGGCCAGCGAGACCAGCGGCCGGAACAGCGCGCCGAACGTCGCCTCGGGCTCGAACCAGCCGAGCAGCGGTCCGGCGGCGAAACCGGCGAGCAGCAGGAACAAGATCGCCGGCACCGTGAGCCGCCAGGCGAGCCACTGCATGGCCGCGCCCGTGCCGAGCAGCAGCGCGATCGTCAGCAGTGGGTTGGGGTCCGGCATGGAACGCTCACGGTGCGGTGTTCACGGTCTCGGCCGTTCGCTGCTCCAGCGGCTCGCGGGCGCCGATGCTGCTGTCTCGGATGCGTGCGGCGAGCGGGAGCAGGGGACGGTCGCGGGCGGCGCGGCGGTCAGCTGCTGAGTCGGCGCGCGAGGTCGTCGAAGTCGCACCGCGTGATGTCGCGGCGGTCGATCGGCCGCCGTAGCTGGAAGCGGCGTCGCTCCGACGGCGAGGAGAAGTCGTCTCCGGTGAACGAGGCGTCGGGCGCCGCCGACGGGTCGCCCAGCGGCGAGCTGCCATCTTCGGGATACCCTCCGTCGCGCCGCTCTCCGTGTGCCGGTTCGTCGCGCTGGGCGAACGGATCGGCGCTGCCCTCGAAGCCGAACAGTGTTGCTTCTTCTCCTGGTGCCGGCCCGCTCGCTTCGTCGCGCTCGGCGCCGCTCATGGGGTCGTAGTCCGGCGCCATCGGCACGTCGTTGTTCCTGCCGCGCGGGCCGCGTCCGGCGGGCCGCAGCGCGTGCCAGGTCGCGCGCGCATCCGAGTCTTCGTAGCGGTGGTCGTCGGGCGCGACGTGGTCGACGGCGAACCGCGTGCCCGCGAGCCGCGGCTCGAACAGCTCCAGGGGGTGGCGGAGCCGCGCGAAGCGGTGCGGGTCGGTGCGCCGCGCGTGCTCGAACTCCCGGCGCCAGCCCGCGTAGTCGCCTTCGTCGAACGCGATGCGGCCGAGGTGCACATACGCGCTGTAGCAGGCACCCCGAAGCTGCAGCACGCGCTCGTAACGGCGGCGCGAAGCCCCGAGGCAGCCGAAGCGATACGCGACCCAGCCGGCAGCCGCGTGCAGGGCGGCGTAGCTGCAGTTTGCGAGGCGGCGCAAGGACGACATGGGCACGGCACCTTAGGTCAGCTCTCGGCGGACGGCAACCAGCGGCCGCCCATGGCAGCGACCGTTCCCGTGACCAAAGACGTAAGGCCATTGGGCTAAGGAGGATGTAGGAGGGCTCCGAGCGGCTTGGTGGCGGTGGGGGGCGGACATTTCTCGCAGCAGCTCGCGTCTGCTTCAGGGTGTCTCGCCGCCCGGTCGATACACAGAGAGATACCGCCCGAACCACACCGACCGACCATCCATGGCACTCAGAGGGGATCTCGCCAGCGTTGACCTGGCCCAGGTGTTTCAGATGCTGGCCCTCAACAAGAAGGTCGGCCTGCTGAGCATCCAGTCCGCCAAGCTCTGGAAGGTCCTGTACT
>JBERSB010000521.1:0-5279 GCA_041236755.1 Luminiphilus sp.
CCGACGGCAAGCTGCTGCGGTTCGACCTGCGCGTGCTCGAGGACGACCGCGGGTTCTTCCCGCCATACGACGCGGCGCCGATGGTCCGCGCAGCGGCGCTGCGCGAACACCCCGAGCTCGAGGGGGCGCTCACCAAGCTCGCGTTCCGCCTGCCCGACCACGACGCGCAGGCGCTCAACTACCTCGTCGAGGCAGAGGGAATCGCTGCGGAGCACGCCGCGCGCGCCTTCCTCGAGGTCGAAGGGCTGGTAGACGGCAGGACTACAGCAGCGGCCGAAGCGAAGGCAGCGTTCCTGCGCGTGCGCCGTCAGCCGCCCGCGCGCGGAGCGGTCGCGGCCGCGCGCCCGGGCTTCCTCGCGACGCTGCAGCGATCCTGGAGGCCGCTCGGCGTACGCGCCCTCGAACACCTGCTCTTGACGGCGATCGCAGTGGCCCTTGCTGCTGCGGTCGCGATCCCGCTCGGCGTGCGGATCGCGCGCGACGCGCGGTTGCGCGCGGTGGTGCTCGGCATCGCCGGGGTCGTGCAGACCGTCCCGAGCCTCGCGCTGCTGGTGTTCTTGATCCCGCTGTTCGGGCTCAGCGCTGGGTCGGCCATCGCCGCCCTGTTCCTCTACGCGCTGCTGCCGATCGTGCGCAACACGTGCACGGGTATCCTCGGCGTGTCCGACGACCTGATCGACGCGGCGCGCGGCATGGGCATGCGCCGCGGCGAGATCCTGCGCAAGGTCCAGCTGCCGCTCGCGGCCCCGACGATCCTCGCGGGCGTGCGCACCGCCACGGTGATCAGCGTGGGCTTCGCCGTGTTGGCGGCGTTCATCGGCGCGGGCGGCCTCGGCGGCTTCATCGTCGACGGCCTCGCGCTCAACGACACGCCGCTGCTGCTGCTAGGCGCTGTTCCCGCGGCGCTGCTGGCGGTCCTCCTCGACCGGCTGCTGGAGCGCGTGGAGCGCGCGGTCTCGCCGCGCATCTGATCCGCGGTTCCTGCTACGCGGGCGCGACGCGGAACTCCGTCGCCTTGATCGCGGCCCACACGCTGCCGCCGCCGTCGAGCTCTAGGTCGCGGACCGCGGCTTCGGTGACCTCTGCGATCACCGGGACGTCGCCACCGAGGCGCACGCGCACGCAGTCCACGGCGCGCTCGAGGCCGAGCACCGGCGCGCACCATACGTTGCGCGGCGAGCCCGCCGGACGCTCACGGAACAGCGCGACCGCACGCGGGTGCAGCGTGGCGATCACGGCGCCGTCGTGTGGTGTGCCGACGAACAGCTCCGCTCCGCCGGCGAGGCGCAGCGCGTTGCCGGCGCAGACGCCGCGGAAGCAGTTGAGGCCGACGAGGTCCGCGACGTAGCGCGACGCCGGCCGGTGCCCCAGCTCTGCGAGCCTGCCCTGCTGGACGACCCTGCCTGACTCGAGCACTGCGACCTTGTCTGCGAGCGCGAGCGCGTCGCCGAGGTCGTGTGCCACCAGCACGCACGCGCCCGAGAACTCCCGCAGCTGCGTCTGCAGCGTGCGGCGGAGCTCGAGCCTGGCGGACGCGTCCGCCGCCGCGAGCGGCGCGTCGAGCAGCAAGAGCTGCGGCTTGACCGCCAGCGCGCGCGCGAGCGCCACGCGCTGGGCCTCGCCGCCGGAGAGCTCGCCCGGCCGCGCGTCGCCGCGCGCGCCGAGGCCGACGCGCTGGAGCCAGTCGTCGGCGACCGTGCGCGCGAGGCGCGCCTTCACCCCGCGGCTTCGCAGGCCGTAGGCGACGTTGTCGCGCGCCGTGAGGTGCCCGAACAGCAGGTGGTCCTGGAAGACGAACCCGACGCCGCGGCGCTCGGGCGGCACGAAGCCCGCGCCGGCGCCGTCGTCGACCACCTGGTCTCCGAGCCGGACGTGCCCCGAGGCGACCGCGTGCAGGCCCGCGAGCACGCGCAGCGTGGTCGACTTGCCGGCGCCGTTCGGACCGAGGAGCGCCAGCGTCTCGCCCGCGGAGACCTGCAGGCCGACGGCGAGCGAGAAGTCGCCGCGCTGGAGCGTGAAGTCGACGTCGACGTTCATGGCGTGCGGAACCACTGGCGGCGGAGGAGGAACAGCACGGCGGCCGAGACGAGCAGCAGCAGCATGCTGAGCGCGATGGCCGCGTCCGGCTGCGCTTCGAGCGCGTGGTAGATCGCGAGCGGCAGCGTCCTGGTGCTTCCCTGGAAGCTGCCTGCGAACGTGATCGTCGCGCCGAACTCGCCCAACGCGCGCGCCCACGCGACCAGCAGTCCGGCGCGGAGCGACGGCGCGACCATTGGCAGAGTGACCGTGCAGAACGCGCGCCACGGCGTCGCGCCGAGCGTCGTCGCCGCCGCCGCATACCGCGGGTCACAGCTCCGGATGCCGCCCTCCACGGTGAGCACGAAGTAGGGCATCGCGACGTAGGTCGTGGCCAGCACGACCGACGCGGTGGTGAACGGCACCGTGACGCCGAACCACTGGGCGAGCGGGTGTCCAACGATGCCGTGCTGGCCGAATGCGAGCAGCAGCGCGATGCCGCCCACGACCGGCGGCAAGACCATCGGCAGCGTGGCGATCACGCGGACGCTGCGGTGGAGCAGGCTGTCGCCGCCGGCGAGCCATGTTGCGAGCGGCAGGCCGAGCACGACGCTGAGCGCTGCTGCCGCCACCGAGCACTGCAGCGAGAGCCACAGCGCGTCGACGGTCTCGTCCGCGAGCAGGAGGCCCGACAGCTCAGGCCACGGCACCTGGAGCGCGAGGCCGACCAGCGGTGCCGCGAACAGCGCCGCTGCGAGCGCGGCGATCGCCTGCACCCACCTAGGCAACGGTGTCGGTCGCGCGCTCACGGCGATGCGAACCCGTGCTGTGCGAGCAAGCGGCGGCCGTCGGCGCCGAGCACGAACGAGACGAACGCCTCGGCGTCTTCGGCCCGCTCGCCCGTCGACGTGGCGACGATGGGGTAGCTCGCGCGCACGTTGAAGCGCGCGGGGATCTCGACGGTGCGCACGCGCGCGCCTGCTGCCCGCGCGTCGGTGAGGTAGACGATGCCCGCGTCGGCGATGCCCAGCTGCACCTTGCTGATCACGGCGCGCACGCTCGGCTCGTCGGACGCCGAGCGGACGCTGACGCCGGCGCGCTCGAGCGCCTGGCGCGCGTAGCGGCCTGCCGGCACCTCGGGGCCGCACAAGAGGCACGTCACGCCGGCCTGCGCGAGGTCGTGCAGGCCGCCGATGGCAGCGTCGGGCGCGGTGACGATCGCGAGCGCGTTGCTCGCGAACGGCCGGGGCCTGCCCGTGGCGCGTCCGCTCTCGACGACGCGGCCCATCTGCACGTCGTCCGCCGACGCGAACACGTCGGCGGGTGCGCCTTCGCGCAGCTGGAGCACCAGCTGCGGCGTGCCCGCGCAGTGCAGCTCGACCTGCAGCTCGGGGTGCTGCTGCTGGAACGCGTCGACCAGCGCGCCGAAGGGCGCGGTCAGCGACGCCGCGGCGAACACGCGCAGCGCCGGGGGACCGTCTTCGCTGCACCCGGGCAG
Organism: Luminiphilus sp.; assembly: GCA_041236755.1. GTDB lineage: Bacteria > Planctomycetota > UBA1135 > UBA1135 > UBA2386. The sequence goes on from JBERSB010000521.1 coordinate 3,515, forward strand.
CGCGAGCAGCGCCACGGCCAGCGCGGCGCAGGTCGGTCCGGAGCGGGCGGGCATGGTCCCTAGATACCGGACCGCTCGACCGGCCGCAGCGCTTTCTTGGCGGCCGCTGCAGCGCGCGTCCGCGGCTCGGCGGTGACCCCGCGTCTCCCAGGCAGTACACCATCTCGATGCAGAACGACGGCGCGGACCGCGGCCTCGCTGCCGCCACCGAGGAGGGCCGCGCCAGCGCGCCGGTCACGGTCGTCTGGGCATACCGGCGGACCGGCAAGTTCGCGCTCCACGTGTTGGCCGGAGCCCTCGCAGAGGGCGCGAAGACCCGCGACGTGCCCGTCGTGTTCGCCAACGGCGTGGACGCGACCGTCGCTGCGATCGAGGACGCGCTCGCTCGTGGCCACCGCGTGCTGGTCGGCTGGTCGTTCTACTCGCCCGACTTCGCGCAGCTGTGTGGTGAGCTGCAGGAGGTGCGCGAGCGCGTCGACGACGCGCGGGTCGTGCACGTCGCGGGCGGCGTGCACGCGTCGGCAGACCCGGAAGGCACGCTGCGCGCAGGCTTCGACCTCGCCGCGATCGGGGAGGGCGAAGTGCTGATCCAAGAGCTCGTCACGGCGATGCTGGAAGGAGAGGCGCTCGAGCGCGTGTCTGGAACGGCCTCGCTCGACGGCGACTGCGTGCGCAGGAGCGGCCGCGCCGACCGCATCGAGCTCGACGCCTTTCCGCCGTTCGGGCCGACGCACGGCCGCTTCGGCCCGATCGAGATCACGCGCGGGTGCATCTACGCGTGCCGCTTCTGCCAGACGCCCTACTTCGCGGGCGCGCGGTTCCGGCACCGTTCGGTGGACAACGTGCGGCAGTGGGTGCGTTACCTCGTCGCGCGCGGCTTCCGCGACTACCGGTTCCTGACGCCGACGTCGATGAGCTACGGGACCCACTCTCGCGAACCGGACCTCGCAGCGATCGAGGCGCTGCTCGCGGGCGTGCGCGAGGACATCGGCCCCGAGCGCAAGCTGTGGTTCGGGACGTTCCCGAGCGAGGTCCGGCCCGAGCACGTGACCGCCGAGGGCCTCGCGTTGATCCGGCGCTACGTCACGAACCGCTCTCTGATCCTCGGCGGCCAGTCAGGCAGCGACCGGGTCCTGGAGCACAGCGCGCGTGGGCACGACAGCGAGACGGTGGAGCGCGCGGTGGCGCTGTGCCTCGAAGGCGGCTTCACGCCGCACGTGGACTTCTTGTTCGGCCTGCCCGGCGAGGGCGCCGAGGACGTCGAGGCGACGCTGCAGCAGATGGACCGGCTCGTGCAGCGGGGCGCCAAGGTGCACGGCCACACGTTCTTGCCGCTGCCCGGCACGCGGTTCCGCCGGGCGGCGCCCGGCGCGCTGACCGAGGACGTGCGCCTGCGGCTCTAGCAGCTCGCGTCCAGCGGCGCGCTCTACGGCCAGTGGGAGCAGCAGGAGCACACCGCCCGAGAAATCGCGGCCCGTCAGGCCGGCGGCGAGGCGAGCAGCAGTAGGAAGCCGAACAGCCCGACCCCGACGATCACGGCGATGACCGCGACTGCGAGGGACAGGTAGAGCAGCTTCTGTCGGAGCGTGAGGTCTTCTGCTGGCGCGTCCTGCTCGAAGCGGTGGGCGATGCGCGCGCACCACCACCCGGGCAGCACCGCGGCGGGCAGCGTCGCGGCGAGCAGGGACAGCAACGCGATGTGCAGGTCCACGGCTGCGACGCCGACCATCAGCAGCAGCAGCGTTGAGCAGCCGTAGATGACCGC
>JBERSB010000522.1:0-3141 GCA_041236755.1 Luminiphilus sp.
AGCATGCGCGTGTAGTAGGGGCCGACCTCGCCGCCGGCCGACGGCGGCCGGAAGTCCTTGAACAGGCTCTTGCCGCCCCAGCAGGTCTTGACCAGCAGCACCGGGTCGTCATGCGCGTTGCCGACCACGTGGCCGAACTGCAGCTCCGGCCCGAAGTGGTTGCGGCCGCCGTAGACCGCGTAGCCGATCGACAGCGGCCCGACCTTCATGCGCTCGCCGCCTGCGCGGTACCAGACGAACACGTCGTCGCGCGTCGTCCACTCCCCGTCGTCTTGGCGCAGGTGCGCGAAGCGCGCGCCCTCCTGCTCGCGCGACAGGACCTCCTCGAGGTTGCCGCGGCCGCCGTTGTAGTACTTCTCGTGGTCGAGGTCGACGCACGCCTGCCCCTCCATGTTGGACTGCCCGGCGAGCAGGTAGACGCGGAGGGTGGGGGGCTCGCTGGCCGCCCGCTGCTGCGCCGCCAAGACGCCTGCGGCCGCGAACAAGGAGAGAGACAGAGGGAGAAGTTTCTGCATGTCGGGTGCCTCCAGCGGCCGCTCACATCCGCCTACATGTCGTAGCGGATCAGGTCCTCGTCGTCGCCGGTTTCGCCGAGCAGCTCGTCGACGTGCGCCTGGTCGACGACGACCTTGTCGCCCCGGCGCTCGCTGGCCTCGAACGACAGGTCCTCGAGGCACTTCTCGAGGATGGTCATCAGGCGGCGTGCGCCGATGTCCTGGGTGGTCTTGTTGGCGCGGAACGCGATGCCGGCGAGCCGGCGCAGACCGCACTCGGTGAACTCGAGCGTGACGCCCTCGGTCTCGAACAGCGCCACGTACTGCCGCGTGAGCGCGTTCTTCGGCTCGCTGAGGATGCGCACGAAGTCGTCCTCGGTGAGCGACTGCAGCGCGACGCGCACCGGGAAGCGGCCCTGCAGCTCGGGGATCAGCTCGCTCGGCTTGTGGAAGTGGAACGCGCCGGCTGCCAGGAACAGCATGTGGTCGGTGCGCACGTGGCCGTAGCGCGTGTAGACCGCGCAGCCTTCGACGACGCTGAGCAGGTCTCGCTGCACGCCCTCGCGCGAGACGTCGGGGCCGTCGCTGCCGCCCGAGCTGACGATCTTGTCGATCTCGTCGACGAACACGATGCCGTCGTTCTGCGCGCGGTCGAGCGCGTCCTGCACGATCTGGTCCTGGTCGAGCAGCTTGTCGGCCTCCTCGTCGTGCAGGATCGCGCGGGCCTCCTTGATGCTCAGCTTGCGCACCTTGGTCTTGCTGGCAGGCGACCGACCCCACATCTCCTGGAGCGCGGCTGCGTCGATGCCCATGGTCTCGTTGCCCTGCGGGCCCATGACGCTGAGCGTCGGCGTCGCGGTGTCGCGCACCTCGACCTCGACCGTGCGCTCCTCGATGCGGCGCTCGCGCAGGTCGTCCTTGAGCCGGACGCGCGCCTGCTCGCGCTCGGCGAGCGCTTCGGGGGAGTCGTGCTCCTGGTCGCCGTCGTCCGGCGGCGGCGGAAGCGGCTTCCAGAAGCCGCCCTCGGTGATCCCGGGCATGCCCGCGCTGCCGTCGTGGTACTCCTCAAGGCCCAGCTCCTCGAGCAGCGCGTCGTAGATGCGCGCTTCGGCGGCGTCGGCGGCCTTCTGCTCGACCTCCTTGACCTTCTCGGCGCGGACCAGCGCGATCGACGCGTCGACCATGTCGCGCACCATCGACTCGACGTCGCGGCCGTGGTAGCCGGTCTCGCTGTACTTGGTCGCCTCGACCTTGACGAACGGGGCCCGCGCCAGCGTCGCCAGCCGCCGCGCGATCTCGGTCTTGCCGACGCCGGTCGGGCCGATCAGCAGAATGTTCTTCGGGTAGACGTCGGCGGCGAGCTCGGGGCCGAGCTGGCGCCGGCGCCAGCGGTTGCGGAGCGCGACCGCGACGGCGCGCTTGGCCTTGGGCTGGCCGACGATGTAGTCGTCGAGCCGGCGGGTGATCTCGCGGGGGGTGAGGCCAGTGGCGAAGTCGGTCATGAGGGGGCGGGCAGCATAGGCGCTGCCGCCGGCCCCGTCTCGCGCGGTCTGCCGCGCGCGTGGAGCGGAGCTACTTGCTCTTCGCCCGCTCCTTCTTGGCCTTGGTGAAGGCCGCCTCGTCCGGCCACTTGGCGAACGTCACCATCCAGGCGTTCACCGTCTTGGTGTTCCACTGGGCCTTGGCCGGGTGCACCTCTTCGCCGGCCTGCACGGCGGAGTAGCGGGCGTTGAGGCCGCCCGTGATGTCCTCGATGACCTTGTTGAGCTCGAACCCGAAGGCGGCGTCGTCGGCGTTGCGGTAGTCCAGGCCGTGCAGCCGCTCGAGGATCGCGAACAGCGCCGGGTAGCCGGCTTCGGCGAGCGCGTTCTTGGCGCGGATGTGGCGGATGCCGCCGTTGACGTCCAGGTCCTCGGCCTTGCCCTGCAGCTCTGCCTTGACCTTGGCGTCGATGCTCTCGGGCCACTGCACGTCGCCGTAGAGCTCGGCCGCCGAAAGGACGTCGGCCATCGTCTGCGCCGGGTTCTTCTGCTTCATCCACGGCTCCTTCGGCCCGTCGGGCATCGGCACCGCGTCAGGTGCAGGAGCGTCCGCCGGCTCGGGCGCCGCTGCTGCCGCGCCGCTCGCCGCGTCGCCACCCAACGCGGCGGACAGACCCGCGGCTATCGTCTGCATCATCGCGTCGGGCAGCTTGTCGAGGTCGACGCCTTGCGCCTCGAGCTGCTCCTTGAGCATCTTCTTGACCTCGTCTTCGGAGATCGCGGCCTCGTCGACGCCGAGCTTGCTCGCCTGCTCCTTGACCATCGTGACGAGCGCGTCGAGCTTGGCGTCGGCCGTCTGCCCAGCGTCGGCGCCGCCAGCTTCTGCCGCCCCGCCCGCTGCCGCCCCGGCCTGGGCCGCGTCGCCCGCCTTCGGATCGGTCGTTGCGCCGTCCTGTGCCTTGCTGGCCGCTTCGGTGTTGGCCTGCTCCTCCCCGGTCTTCTCGTCGTCGCCCATGAAGAGGAAGAAGGCGCCGGCGATCAGCAGCAGCGCGCCGCCGGCGACGCTGATGATCATCGGCGTGTTGTCCTTCTTCTTCTCGCGGGCGCCGCGGCGCGGGCGCTCCTCGCTGCCGTCGTCGTCCTTGGCGGCGCGGCCGCGGCCGGCG
>JBERSB010000523.1:0-3180 GCA_041236755.1 Luminiphilus sp.
TGCACATCGAGATGGTCTTCGACAACTGGGCCTTCGGCGAGATCGTCGGCAGCCCGCGAAGCCTGTAGACGAAGCCTCTCCACAGAGCCACTACAGAGAGAGCCGGAAGGCCCTCGCCCCTGGACGCGCTGAAGCCCCGCAGCGCGACCTCGCCGCGCGCGCCGCTAAGGCGTGCGCGGCGCCTGTCCCCGACTTGTCCGCGCTCGCCCCGGCGCGCACCTCCCCGATCCCCCTGTCCGTGCCCGCCGATGCTCCCTAGCTCGTGGTCCGCGTTCGTCGCGGCGGCGTGGGTTGTCGCGACCGGTTTGCTGCCTGCGCCGTCGCTGATCGCACAGGGCGAGGCGCGCGTGCCCGTGCGGGTGCTCGGCGGTCGCCTGGTCGCGCGCTGCCAGCTGTCGTCGCCGACCAACAGCGCGCCGGTCAACCTGTGGGTGTCGTTCGACAAGCCGGTTGGCCTGGAGCTGCACAACAAGGTCGCGGCCGGCCTCGCCGTCGAACAGCCGGACGGCACCACGCTGCCGATCACGATCGAGCTGCCCGGCCTCGACATCGAGGTGCCGATGCGCGAGCACGGCGACGAAGAGGCGATGGAGGCGTTCACCAAGCGCTGGGCGCCGCAGATGGAGGAGGTCGCGTGTGCCGGCACCATCGGGGCGAAGGTGCTGGCGGACTACGAGGTGACGTTCGACCTGCCGCGCGGCCAGCTGCGCCTCAAGCCCGCCGTCGACCGCGGCGGCGAGAAGCCGACCGGCCCCGAGGAGCACTACGTGCCGGCGTCGGTCGCAGGCGACGTCGTGTGGATGCCCGCCACGCTCGCCAACGGCGCGACACGCATGATCGGCATCGGCTCGACGAGCCACGACAGCGTCGTCGACGAAGACTACTGCTGGGAGATCGACCGGCCCGGCGGCCGGATCGGCAAGGTCGAGCTGGCCGGCATGGACCTGTCGCAGGTCGTCGCTTGGCGGCCCGAGCTGTTCGACCTCGTGCACAGAGACGGCGCGCTCGCGACGGTCGGGCTCGGCTTCCTGGAGCAGTTCCGCGTCAGCGTCGACGTCAAGAACGGCTGGATCGGCCTGACCCGCGTCGTCGAGCGGCCCTTCCCAGAGGCCGACGCCGCGTTCTTCGGTGCGCGCGCCGAAGAGGACACCGACGCGCTGGTCGCGTGGATCCAGCAGAACGGCGGCACGCGGCTCGCGGGCGAGTGCGCCGAGCTGCTGCTGCAGATGCAGATCGACGAGGGCGCGCCCAAGGAGGACATCGAGCCCGCGCTCCGTTGGGCGCACGCGTCGCGGCCCGCCGACCTGCGCGCGACCGAGGCGCTGGACGCGGTCGACGCGCTGCTGCAGGCGCGCCGCCCGGACCTCGCCGTGATGGCGGGACGCCTCGGCATCGAGGACGGCCGCGCCGACCGCTACCCGGAGGCCGTGCACCGGCTGCACGTGCGCCTGGGCGAGCTGCTGCTCGAGCTCGAGGACTCCCGAGGCGCGTGGGAGCACCTGATGTCGGCGGCGTTCGGGCTGACCGACGCGTTCGGCTCGGCGGACCGCGCCAAGGTCAACCTGCTGCTAGGCCGCGTCTACGAGCTCCGCGGCAAGTACAAGCGCGCGATGTCGCGCTACGTGCAGGCCGTGATCTCGCCCGAGTTCGGGCCGCAGGCCGTGCCGCGCCTCGAGGGGCTGCAGGACAAGATGGGGGGCGAGCCGTTCTCGGTGGCGCTGGTCGAACGCATGATCTCGGGCAAGGTGCGCAGCATGACCGCGCCGACGCGGTTCGAGGTCGACGAGCAGACCGACACCAACCGCTGCACGCTGATCGAGCACGTCACCAATCCGCACCTCGGCCAGAAACAGGGCGAGCGCTGGCGCGCGTTCACCGAGGGCGGCGCGATGGTGGCCGAGGCGCTGCAGAGCCACTTCCCGGGCGACCGCGCGGTGCTGTTGTCGTATCACACCGACGCGCCGCGGCCCGTCGCGATCCTGAACGAGCTCTCGCTCGCCGTCGCCGAGACCGTCGGCAAGCGGCCGGTGTTCCTCGTGGACGGCGTGCAGGTGGGCCCGGGCGCGTGCCGGTTCCCCGACGCCGACACCGTCTACCAGGAGGTGCGCGACGCGGCCGCCGCGCGGCTCAAGCGCAAGAGCGACTTCACCGTCGCGCTCGACGCCCGCATCGAGGACGGCGTGATCGTCGGCAGCGCCCGCGTCCGCGGCCCGGCCCGGGGGCGCCGCGTCGAGCTGGTGCTGGCCGAGAAGGGCGCGATCTACCCCGGCCTCGGCGCCACCGTCGTGCACCGCATGGTCGCGCGCGCAGCGCTCACCGATTCGGTGTTCGGCGCCGCCTGGCGGCCCGAGAACGGCGCGATGGAGCTCCGCTTCTCGCGCTCGCTCGAAGACGTCGTCGCGGACAACGTCGCGTTCCTCGAGGACTACGAGCAGCAGGGCGGCTCGCCGGCGTCGCGGCTCTCGACCCGCATCGACCCGAACCAGCTGGTGATCATCGCCGTGGTGCGTGACCCCGGCAGCCGCCGCGTCGACCAGAGCGCCTGCTGCGACGTGCGCGTCGTCGCGAGCGGCGAGGAGGGGCGGTGAGCGCGCCGCACGACCGCGCGCCCGAGCGCCGGGCACCCCAGGAGGTCCGCGCGCAGCTCGAGCAGCTCGCGCGCCCGATCGCCGCGGACATCGAGGAGCGCCACGTGCGCGACGAGGGCCGGGCCCTGCGCGGTCTCGCCGCGCCGCTCGTCGCCTTCCCCGCCGCGTACCTCGTGCTGACGTGGCTGTTCGCGCTTGTTGGCGTCGACCTGCGGCTGTCGTGGGCGCTGCTGCTGCTCCTGACCGTCTTCCCCGTCGCGCTGCGGATCCGCGCCCGCACCCAGGCCGCGCGCGCGCTGCGCGTGCGTGACCTGCAGGCGCTGCGTCTGCTCGAGGACGAGCTGGAGCTCTCCGGGCGGCTGACGGCGGCGCACGACTTCAGCAGCGAGCGCGAACCCGACGGCTTCATGCTCGCGGCGAGGCACGACGCGGACCGGCGCCTGCAGGCAGCGCAGGGCAGGAAGCCGCGGCCGCGACAGACCGAGTCGGACAACGCCGCGCCGATCTGGCTGGCGTCGGTCGCGGCGCTGGTGATGCTCTACCTCGCGACCCAGATCACGCCCGCGCCTGGCGCGCCAGGCGGCGGCGGCGG
>JBERSB010000524.1:0-2107 GCA_041236755.1 Luminiphilus sp.
CGGCGCTCGGTCCTGCGCGGGGGAACCGTCCGGAAGCCGAACGGCGGCCTCCGCTCGGCGGGACCCGCCTACCCGTATACGACCGCCGGAAGCTGAGCCGAGCCGTCACGGGCCCCGCGGTCGTGGAGGAGCCGACGGCGACCACGCTCGTGCCGCCGGGCGTCCGCCTCGAGCCCACGCCGTTCGGACTCGTCCTGAGCCGCGGCGGGCGAGGCAGCCCCCGGAAGCGCCCGTAGCGCCGCGCCCCATGGCAAGGAGGCTTGCCGCCGGCTCCCGCGAGCCGCGAGTTCCGGCAGGTCCAATCCGGGACCGGGCCGGGTCTCAAGATTGACTCCCTCCAGATGGTGGACTACTTTTCTCCCACTTGACGGGACGAAGGCCGGCTCTTCACGCGCCGCCAACGCTCCGAAAAGCGGAGACTCGTAGCCGATTTGCTGGCGACAGCTAGTTGGCCTCGTACTCCGACAGACCGAACACATAGCCGGGGGTTGTCCGCTACGGACGTAAAAACTTGACTCTCCTTCTTCCCCTTTTTCCCGAAGTTTAACCCCCGGCTTCTTTACCTCGCCTAGGCGAGGCGGTCCCCGCGACGCTAGCCGCGTCGCGCGTCTCGCGGCTGCAGCGAGGCCATTTCCTGCTCCGCGTCTCGGAGCAGGCTGCGCACCTGGTCGCGCCGCGCGTCGTCGCTGTCGCACAGGTCGAGCCAGAGCCGCCAGTCGGCCACGGCGGACGCGAGCTCACCCTGTCCGTAGCGGAGCAGCGCTCGCTGGTGCAGCAGCGGCAGAAGGCGCCGCGCGATGCGCGCGTCAGGAGGCCGCTGCTGCGCGAGCGCGACGAGGTCTCGAAGCGCCCGGTCCCGTTCCGTTCCGGCGAGCCTCGCCTCGATCTCCAGCAGGGCCACCGTCGCGTCGCGCTCGTCGCCTGGCGCCGTCTCCACGCCGGGCGCCGCGCCCCGGCCCGGCTCGGCTCCGCCGGTCGCCCACGACGATCCGAGCGAAGGCCACCCCGTGCACGCGCAGAGGCACAAGAGCACCACGGACCACCAGCGCACCCTCACGGCTGCTCCTCGCCGCCAGGATCCTCGTCGAGTATCAGCTCGAGGTCGCTCGCACCTTCTGCGTCGACACCGTCTTCGGCGTCCGAGTCGATCATCCGCCACGGCGTTGCGCTGCCCGCAGCGATCATGACCTCGCGGTCGTGTTGCGGCGGCGCGCGGCGGATCTCTTCTGTGAACAGCTCGACGAGCCACGGGTCCAGCACCTCGCCCTTGGCCGCTTCGAGCTGCGCGAGCGCGTCTTCCCACGACGTCGGGCGCTCGCCGGTCGTCACCAGCAGGTCGAACGCCGACGCGATCGCGAGCACGCGGGCGCCGAGCGGGATGCGGTCGCCCCGCAGGCCGTCCGGAGCGCCGCGGCCGTCGTAGCGCTCGCGCTGGTGCCGGACGATCTTGGCGATCCTGGAGAGGGACGGGATGCACGCGAGCTGATCCGCTGCGTGCACCGGGTGGTGCTCCAGCGAGCTCGACTCGAACTCGCTCAGCGCCCCCTGCTTCTGCAGGATCGACGGGCGCAGCGACGCCTTGCCGAAGTCGACGAGGCGGCACGCGAGGTTGAGGTCGTCTCGGTCCGCTTCGAGCAGCCTGAGTCGGTCGGCGAGGCGACCGGCGAGGCCGGCCGTACGCGCGCCGTGACCGGGAGGCACGAGGCGGCGCTGCTCGAGCCCGTCGACGACGAGCAGCGCCATGTCGACGTAGGCTGCGCCGACGCGCTGGAGCCCCTCCTGCATGCCCTTCTCCATCTCGCGCATCGCGAAGCCGAGGTCGTGCAGGTCTCTGTCCTCGGTCTGCTGGTCGGCGCCGCCGACCTCGCCCGCCGCGAGCCGGATGAGCGCGTCGGTGGCGCCGCGCACGCGCGTCGACCAACCGTGCCCGATCATCGCCGCAGCGGCGATCAGCGTCAGGCAGCTGAGCATCGCGAGCCCGAACCACGACCAGTCGAAGGCGGCGACCGCGGTGCGCGGCGCGCCGCGCAGCCCGAGCGCGCCGACGCTCGCGCCAACGGGTGCGATCGGCGCAAAGGTCTCGATCGCGCCGTCGTCGGCGTCCCGG
>JBERSB010000525.1:0-7631 GCA_041236755.1 Luminiphilus sp.
CGAGCAGGGCGATGAGCTCGGCGAGTGGCTAGACCCCGCCAACGCGGTCACGATGATGCGGCTCGGCCACGAGCTGCGCGCCAGCGCCGAGCTTCGCGCAGCGGCGCTGCTCCGCCAGGGGGCGCTCGCCGAGGTCGACGGCCGGGTCCAGTCCCTGGCGACGGGCATCGCCGAGGAGCTCGCGGCGCGTGACCTCGCCGCGGCGGAGACCGATCAGCCGGGGCTGCTCGAGGATGTCTCGTTGGGGCTGCGCGCGATGATCGGCGCGGGGCCCGACGCGGGGCGCTCTCTTTCCGTGCGGCAGGCGAGCGCGCTGCTGGCGCGCGCGCTGCCGACCATTCGCGACGAGCGGCTGGTGGTGGTGTTGGCCGGTCTGGTCGAGATGGCGGCCACCGAGGGCGAGCACTTCGACGCCGTGGCCGTGCACGGCCGGCGGCTGCTCTCCGAAGTGCTCGACGGGGACGGCGAGGCCTGGCGTCGCCGCAGGCCGGCGCTGCTGACCGGGGACGTCGCCCCGCACGTGCTCGGGGACGCAGGCCGGCTGATCGCGCGGCTGCCGGCGTTCGGAGTGGACGCGGCGGAGTGCACGCTGGTGCGCAGCCTGATCCTGGGTCGGCTGCGTGAGGTGCGCGGCTCGGGCCAGGAGCGGCCGGAGGTGCTGGCGGCGATAAGCTACGGCTTCGCGGACCTGCTGGACCGCACGAAGAACGAGCGCGACCGCCTGGCGTGGTCGCTGCAGCGATGGAAGCCTGCGCTGCTCGCGCCGGACTTCGTCACGGTGCAGCAGATCGCGTGGAGCCTGGCGCCCGGCAGCCGCGGCCACACGCGGATCCAGCGCGAGCTGAGGCAGCTCGCGGTCATGCCGGCGCCGACGGCGCTGCAGGACCGCGCAGCGTTCTGTCTCTGCCTCGCGACCAACTACGCAGGCTTCGTGTCGGGGATGCTGCCGCTCGAGCGACCGGTCCGCGGCAGTTGAGCCCCGTCCGGTGTGCCGCGTCGTCGAGCCGCGCATGAGGCAGCGGCTGCGCGCCGCCGACATGCGGTGCCACTTTTCCCTGTGCAGCCGATGGCGGCTCGGGTACCTAAGTCGGCTGTGCATACGCCAGAGCGACGCATTGCAAGACGCGGGAAGATCCTGGCGGTCACGGCCTGCCTTGCGTTGCCGGTAGCGGTGGGCGCGCAGGAACGCCAAGGCGCTGCAGTTTCCTCGGGGGACCGCGATCCGCTGCCATCGTCCCGCCCGGTGCCGGTCGATCAGGAAGCCGATGCCAGGGGTGCACCGATCAAGGAGGTGACCCTCGAAGAGGCGCTGCGTCGCGGCCGTGCGTCCAACGTCGGCATCCGCGCGGCCGAGGTGCTGCCGGAGCAGGCACGGTTGGACCTGATCTTCTCCGAGGCCGGCTTCCAGCCCGAGTTCTACGGTGCCGGCGGCTACGCGTCGCAGGAGCGGCCGGCGCGGAACGTGTTCTCGCCGTCGCTGACTTCGCAGACCCTGGACGCCGCGGTCGGTTGGCGGCAGCGCGTCATTACGGGCGGCTTGTTCGACCTCGCGTTCGAGCCGGCGCGGTTCGAGAGCGACGGCGGCGGCAGCAACGGCCAGCTGTTCCCCAACCGGCAGTTCACGTCCAACTGGCGCGCGACGTTCCGACAGCCGCTGCTCCGCGGCGCGTGGAGTGACTACAACCTCGCGCAGGTCACGTCGGCGCGCTACCGCCTGACGCAGGCGCACCACGAGTTCGACCGCACCGTGCAGGACACCCTGCTCGAGATCGTGCGGGCCTACTGGGAGTTGGTGTTCGCCCGCGAGAACTGGCAGGTCGTGCGCAGCGCGCTCGCCGTCGCCGAGGAGCAGCTGCGGATCACCGTCGAGCGCATCCGGGTCGAAGAGCTGGCGCCGCGCGACCGCGTCGCCGACGAGGCCGAGGTCGCGAGGCGCAAGGAAGAGCTGATCACCGCGGAGAACACCCTCCGCGACCGTGAAGACGACCTGCGCCGTCTGCTCTTCGACGGCAGCGAGGCGCGGATCTGGCGCTACAACCTGCGGCCGATCTCGCCGATCGAGGTCGAGCCCCGCACGGAGTTCCCGCCGTTCGAGCGGCTCGTCGAGACGGCGGTGCAGAACCGCCCCGACCTGCGGGCGCTGAGGAGCTCGGTCGCGACCGCGGAGGTCGCGGCGATGGAAGCGGAGCGCGACGTGCTGCCCCAGCTCGACCTCGTCAGCAGCTACTCGTCGGACGGCGTCGCCACTGACGGGCCGAACAAGCAGTTCCGGCAGGCGTTCCAGGACTCGATCGACCAGGAGTACCCAGACTGGTCGCTCCGCCTGGAGTTCGCCATTCCGATCGGAAACCACGCGGCGCGCTCTCGCGCCCGGCGCGCGCAGCTCGAAGTGGAGCGGCAGCGGCGGCAGCTGCACGCAGCAACGCTCGACGTCCAGAAGCAGGTCCGCGAGTCGCTGCGCGAGCTCCACACGCTCGGCCAGAGCATCGCCGCGACCCGGGTCTCCGAGCGCCTGGCCGAGACCAACCTGGAGACCGAGCAGGTCAAGCAGCGGGTCGGCGCCTCGACCCAGTTCGAGGTGCAGCGTCGGAACCAGGAGTTGCGCGAGGCGCGCGGACGTCTGCTCCGCAACCTGTTGAACTACCGAACCGCCGAGAGCCGGCTCCTCTACGTGCAGGGGCTGCTCGAGGCCGAGCCGCGGTGAGTCCGCGGCGGTGACGCCGAGGCCTGCTGCGACTAGATGCTGACGATGACTGCAAGACCGTGGCCCTGCTTGCTCGCCTGCGTCTGCCTGCTGTCCGCAGCACGGGCGTTCTGTGCGCCGCTGCTCGCGCAGCAGGATCCTGCAGCGCTGCCGGGGCAGCCGAACCGCTACAAGCTGGAGCCGTTCGAGGCGGGCTTCCCCGTGGTGCTCGAGTATCCGCCGATGACGGGGCTGGACTACTCGCGGACGCGCCGCCAGGCGCTGCAGCAGGTGTCGGGCTACCTGCAGGGCAACACGACGCGGGAGTCGTGGCAGTACGCTACGGAGTTCTTCTGGCGCGCGCCCGAGGACGTGGTCGACCCGCTGGTCGAGGCGATGGACCGCGCTATGGGCAACCCTGGCCTGGGCGACGCGGTGCGCAACTGCGTCGAGGCGATGGGCAAGACCCGCAACCCGGAGTTCGACGGCGCGCTCCGTAGGGCGCTGCGGCACAAGAGCGACGGCGTGCGGGAGGCCGCCTACGTTTCGCTGGCGAGCGCGGGCACCGAGGAGACGATGCGCCAGCTCGCGGGCGACTTCGTGCTCATGAGCGGCCGGGCGCGCGAAGCGTGGCTGCGCGGGGTGCGGCTGCGGCTGCCCGAGGAGCGCGTCAAGCTGCTCCGCCAGATGATGGTCGCCAACTTCCCTACGCGGGTACGCGACCAGGTCCTCAAGGAGGCCGTGCAGCTGCCGGTCGCCGAGGCCGCTGAGGTGCTCCGGCCGCGCTGGGACACCGCGATCGGCCAGTTCAAGGCCATCATCGCGGGCGTGCTGCACGCCAACGGGGAGGGCGGCGGCACGGCGTGGCTGCGCGAGGCGATGGCAGGAGAAGACCTCGACGACGTGACGTGGGCGGTGCGCTACTGCGCGTTCGGCACGGAGCCGGAGCAGGCCCTCGGCGTCCTGCGCGAGCAGCTGCTGGCGTGCTCACTGCACCTGAGGCCGGAGGTTCGCATCGAGGTCGCCAAGCAGCTGACCCGCATCCCGGGGGACGACGTGGCCGACGTCTTCGAAGTGTTGACCGGCCCCGACGAGGTGTGGGAGATCCGGGCGCTCGCGACGCGGGAGCTGACGCGGCGTGGTCGCGGCCAGCTGGTCTCCGTGCTGCTGGAGGAGCTGCCTACCGCGACCGGGACCAGGCTCCAGTCGATCATCAACCAGCTCTCGGCCAGCGGCGATCCGCGCGCCGTGCCGGTGCTCGTGGAGCGCTTCGAAGGTGCTCCCGAGGGGCAGGGGCGGCCGTTCGTCCAGTCGCTCGCGCAGAACGGCAGCGACGCCGCGGCGAACGCGCTGTTCGACCTGTTCGAGGGGCCCGAGCGCGTGGTGGTCCGCGGCAGCGAGCGCCCGCTGACGACGCGGAGCTACCTGCCGACGCTGTTCTTGAACCTGCGCGGCAGCGAGCACGTGATCATCGAACGGTTCCTCGCGCTGCCCAAGGACCAGTGGGAGCTGCGCGCACGTGTGATGGGCACGGTCACCGGCTACGCCGCCGACCGGCGCGACGACCGGGAACTCGTCGCGAAGTGTGTCGAGCCGGTGCGCGCTGTGCTCTTCGACCAGGAGGAGCTGCCGCAGCTGCGCGTGCTGGCGCTGAACCTGTTGGCGCGTAACTGGCTGAAGATCGACGACGTGATGAAGCTGAAGCGACTGAGCCGCACCGAGCAGCCGGGCCTGCGGGGCTTGTTCGCAGACTTCCTCAACACGTACTACTGAGGCCTCGGGCTACCGATATCTCGAGCGGCAACGAACTCGAGCGGCAACGAACTCGGGCTACCGAGCGTCCGCGGTAACGGGGGCAACCGACCAGCAGACGCTTCGTGTCGACGGCTCGCGGGCGGTCGGCAGCTTCAGAACAGCATCCAGCGCTCGTTGTCGTTGCCTGTGTAGCTGGAGGCGCGCTGGCCGGACTGGCCCATGGCGCGGTGCGCGCGGCCCGGCATCGGGCGCGTGTCGCCGGTCCCGGCGTAGTTCGCCCGCAGGTTGCGTGTGTAGGCCCGCGCAGCGTTCTCGGGGTAGAAAAACGCGCAGTGCCCGGGCCCGACCCCGCTCTCCGGCCACGCGGTCACCTCGAACGCCGGCGCGGTGGCGGTGCCCGCGCGCTGGCTCGCGCCAGGCGGCGACTCGGACAGCTGGAACGCGTAGTGCTTGTTGACGAAGCACAGCAGCGCGCCTTCCGGCGGCGCGTCCAGCCGCGTCAGGTCGCGCGTGTAGAGCCCCCGACTCTCGGCGACGGCGTAGAAGCGGCCGGCGAGGCCTGACAGGTCGGTCTCGTCCAACGGCTGCTCGAAGCCGGAGCTTGCTTCCAACAGCGCCTGCGCGAGCTGTTCGGCGCGCCGCTCGACCCGGGCCGTGCGCGATGCCGTGAGCCACGGCACGTAGAGGCTGAACCCGAGCAGGGCGACGCCGAGCGCGGCGAACCACGCCGCCGGGTTTGCCCACCGCGATCGCCGCCATGCTGTCATCGTGGGCTACTATCTCGCACCGACATGCAGGTGACCAGGATCGATGCGCCGGACCTGCCCGCCGGCCTGCTCCTAGCTGCGCAGCAGCTCGCGGCGGCCGGCGGCCGGGCGTGGGTCGTGGGCGGCGCTGTGCGGGACCTGCTGCAGGGGCGCACGCCGCGCGACTTCGACCTCGCGACGGACCTGTGGCCCGAGCGCGCGGCTGCGGCGCTCGCGCACGCGCGCATGGAGGACGCGTTGCTGGGCGTCGTGCGGGTCGAACACCAGGAGTTCGCAGCGACCGTGACGACGCTCCGCGAGGAAGATGACTACGTCGACCGGAGGTGGCCTCAGACCGTGCGCTTCGTCGACGACCCTGCGCGCGACGCCCATCGCCGGGACTTCACGGTCAACGCTCTCTACCTCGACCCTCTGTCCATGGAGCTGCTGGATCCGTCCGGCGGCCGCGCAGACCTCGAACGGGGCGTGCTGCGGTGTGTGGGGACGGCCGCGCGTCGCTTCGAGGAGGACGCGCTGAGGCTGCTCCGGCTGGTGCGCTTCGCGGCCAGCGCTGAGCTCGAGATCGAGTCGGTGACGGCGGCGGCCGCGCGGGCCACCCGGCGCGGGCTCAAGAGCCTGTCCGCCGAGCGGATCTACGCCGAACTCACGGACATGTTCACTGGCCGCGGGCGCGGCAGATCGCTGCGGCTGCTCGTCGAACTGGGCCTCGCCGAAGTCATCCTGCCCGAGTGTGCAGCGATGGACGGCGTCGCGCAGCCTCCCGAGTACCACCCCGAGGGCGACGTGCTGACCCACGTCTGCCTTGTGCTCGACCACGTGCCCGAGGCACACCCGGAGCTCGCGTGGAGCGCGGTGCTGCACGATGTCGGCAAACCGCCCACGTTCCGCGAGGCCGACGACCGCATCCGGTTCGACGGCCACGACGTGCTCTCCGAGCGCATGGCGCGCGACGTGCTGTGGCGGCTGCGGGCGCCGCGCGCGCTGAGGGAGGCCGTCGAGGACGTCTGCCGGCACCACATCCGCTTCGCATCGTTGCCGCAGATGCGCCCTGCGAAGGCCGAGCGTTGGATGCGGGAGCCGCGCTTCGGCCTGCACCTGGAGTTCCACCGCGCGGACTGCCTCGCGAGCCACGGCAAGCTCGACATCTACGAGATGGCGCGGCACCGCTTCGCGGCGCTGCCGACGCTCGCCGAGCCGCTTCTGTTCGGGCGAGACGTGCTCGCGCTCGGCGTTCCGCGCGGGCCGCGCGTGGGCGCCTTGCTGCGTGAGGTCCAGGCTCAGATCGACGAACTGCCCACGGCACCGACGCGTGAGCACGCGCTGATCCTGCTGCGGGACGCGGCCGCGCGCTCACTTCAGGACGACGACGATCTGGCTCGATAGGCTCGTTGACGTGGGGGCGGTGCCCCTCGGTCGAAGGAGAACGATGCTCAGCCATACTACCGACGAGTTCGACGCCTTCCGTCGTGACCGCCAGCGCGCGCGTGTGCGGCAGGCCGGCCACAGCGGCGGCGGCTACCAGAACGATGCGCTGCAGCAACTGGAGCAGTTCGAGGCGCGCGAAGTCCGCGACCAGCAGCTCTCTCGCGAGGTGCACGAGTTCTTCTCCGAGGCGACCAAGCAGGCTGCAAACATCGTCGAGAAGGTCGCGAATGACGCGGAAGCGGAGGCCGACCACCGCCTGCAGTCGGAGATGCAGGGGTTCTTGATGGACGCGCTGTCCCGCATGAACTCGCTGGTGATCAACTCGATGCAGGACCCCGACAACCAGCTGGTCGCCGAGACGCGCGTCGAGCCCGACATCAAGAACATCGTCGGTGCCGGCCTCGACGGCTTCCGCTTCGAGGGCAGCCCCGAGGTTCGGGACGCGCACCTCGGGCAAGACCCGTTCGACGTCGACCTCGAGCAGGTGCAGTCGGAGTTCCGCGACGTGATCGCGCAGATGACGCCGGAAGACGTCGACGCCCACGGGCCCGCGCCCATCGAAGACCACCTCGTCGCCGAGCAAGTCGAAGCGGTGCAGCAGGTCGACGGAGCGGACCACGACGAATCCGTGGACGCCGTGGCAGTCGAGATCCAGCAACCGGAGCCGGTGGTCGACCCCGTGGCAGAAGAGCTAGAGACGTTCAAGACGGCGCTGAAGGCGCTGGTCCGGCAGGGAATCATGGAGCGCGAGGAGGCACGGGCTGCGTGGAACGCGCGGCTCGCGGCGCGCGGACGACTGCGGGGCTGATCTTCGCCGCGGCTCCGCGTTGACCCAGCCGCGCCACGCGGCGCGCGTCAGGTCAGCGCGATGCGCCGCGAGATGCGGCGCGCCATGAACGCGGCGAGCGCGATCGCGGCCGCGTCGACGGCTCTGCCTGCGGCGAGCGCCAGCAGGGCCGTGTAGAGCATCGTCCCGAGCAGCAGGAAAGTCATCGAGCGCC
>JBERSB010000526.1:0-2120 GCA_041236755.1 Luminiphilus sp.
CGCAACCCTCTCCGGCGCGCCCGCAGGCGCGCCTGGGCCCGTCGACGCCCGGCCGCTACTTGCCGTCGCCGGCCTGCGCCGTCTTCTTCTCGTCGAACGAGATCTTCAGCACGTTCTTCAGCGCCGCCACGTCGCGGATGTCCGCGCCGCGCTCCTTCATCAGCACGCGGATCGCCTCCTGGAGCTGGGCGTCTTCCTGCGCGTCCCCGAGCGCGCGGTTGCCCGGGTAGACAGCACCGCGCAGGTCGCTGACCTGGTCGCGCACCTCGTAGCGCAGCCAGCGCCGCACGTCGTCCTTGCTGAGCTTGGTGTCGAGGCCGTTGTAGAAGGCGTCGAAGCCGGGGTAGCGCTGCGGGGCGCCGGCGTCGCCCTCGGCGAGCTCGCGGAACAGCGCGTCGTTATGCTCGAGCTGGGCGCGCACGTACTCGCGGATCTTGCCGGTCTTGAGGATCGCGAAGACCGCGCTGTTCTTCCACGCGTCCTCGGGCTTGTTCTCCAACAGCTCGAGCTCGACGTCGGGCTTCACGCCCCAATCCGGGTCGACGATCCGGCCTTCCTTGTCGTACTCCCGGTGGGGGCAGCGGCCCGACGGCAGGTAGTACTTGGCGACGGTCAACTTGATGTGCGCGCCGGGGTCGTAGGCGCCGTTGCCGTTCTTGTCCGTGTACGGCTCGCCCTCTTGCCAGGTGCGGTCGCCGTTGAGGTCCTCGAACGGCTCCTCGGGGCTGGTCTGCAGGCCGAAGATGTTCTGCACGCTGCCCTTGCCGAACGAGCGCTTGCCGATGACCGTCGCGCGCCCCATGTCCTGGAACGCGCCCGCGGTGATCTCGCTCGCAGACGCCGACAGCCGGTTGGTCAGCACCGCCAGCGGCAGCTCGCAGACCTCGCGACGGCGGCGGTCCGAGGTGGCGTACGACCGCCGCGGCTCGTTCGGGCCTTCGGTGTAGACGACCAACTCGCTGCCCTTGACGAACTGCTCGACCACGTCGCGTGCCTGCGTCAAGAAGCCGCCGGTGTTGTTGCGCACGTCGAGCACGATGCCCTTGGCGCCCTTGCCCATGAGGTCGGCCAGCGCGACCTGCAGCTCGGCGGAGATGTTCGCGCTGAAGTTGATCAGCTCGATGTAGCCGATGTCGCCGGGCACCATCGCCCAGTTGACCGCCGGCACCGAGATCTGGCGGCGCGTGATGGTGATCTCCTGCGCCTCCTGGAAGCCCAGGCGGAAGAACTTCAGGGTGACGTTCGACTCGGGCCGTCCCTTGAGCTTCTTGATGATCTCCTCGGTGGTGTGGCCGCCGGTCTCCCAGCCGTCGACCTCGAGGATCTTGTCGCCGCTCCGCAGGCCGGCCGAGTAGGCCGGGCCGGAGTAGATCGGCCGCACGATCGAGAAGTCGCCGTCCTGGTCGAAGTTGACGAACGCGCCGATCCCGCCGTACTCGCGGTTGAGGTCGAAGTAGAACTTCTGGAACTCCTCGCTGGTGAAGAACGTGCTGTGCGGGTCGAGGCCCTGCAGCATGCCCTTGGCAGCGTACTCGACCATCTCCTCGCTGGTGATGTCCGAGCCGTTGATGTGCTGGATGCGGATACGGTGGCGCAGCTCGTCGAGCACGGCGTAGTCGTCGTTGCCCTCCGAGGGCTCGGGCCCCTTGCGCTTGAGCAGCTCGGTGAGCGCGCGGTCGAACTCGCGGCGCTGCTCCTCGCGCTCGACGTAGAGGTTGGCCCGGCGGCCGAAGTCGGTCGGCTGGTCCCGGATCTCCCGCAGGATCTGCCACGCGCGGCCGCCCTCGGTGTTGATCTCGGCGAGCGCGAGCGCGCCCCGCTGCTGGAGCTCCTGGTCGCTCGACTGCAGGAACTGCTCGAGCACCTGCTTTGCGAGCGCGCGCTGGGTGTTGGTGCCGACGCTCCACAGCGCGAGCGCGGCCTCGATCCGGACCAGCGGCGCGACCAGCTCGTCCTCGCAGGCGGCCTTGACCAGGTCGCGCACGTCGGGGAGCACGCGCGCGTTGAACAGCCGCTCCCTGCCGAGCAGCGACAGGGCCACGGCGCGGGCGGCGTCGTTATCGGACGCCGCGACGGGCTGCAGCAGAGAGAAGACGGACTTGCCGAACGTCGCGTCCTCC
>JBERSB010000527.1:0-13525 GCA_041236755.1 Luminiphilus sp.
AACGTCCCCAACCTGCCGGTGCTCGCCGGCATGACCTTCGCGGTCCAGGGCGGCGGGACGACGGTCTACTCGCAGTTCTACATGGGCTCGGCGCTGCGCTTCGAGATCGGCCTCTAGCCGATCCGCGATCGACCCCGGACGGCGGCCTCTCTCGGAGAGGTCGTCGAGCCAGCTCGGCTCCGCCGTCGAGATCCGCGATGAGCCGGCACAAGGCCCGAGTGCCGCCGCTCGCCGACCGCCTGCTGGTCCCATCCGGCCGGGCGCCATCAGGCCGGTCGGCAGTAGACCGGGCTATTCGACGGCGACCAGGCCTGCGTCGAAGAGCGCCTGCTTGTCGGCGACGCCGCGCCAGCCCTCTTGGAGTACGGTGTGTCCCGTGGGCGCGCGGAGCGAGGCTCCCGGCCCTGCGCAGAGCAGCACGTCCGGTTGGAACTCTCGCATGGCTGTCCGCACGCAGGCGCGGAAGTCGAAGGTCTCGACGACCTGCTGGTGCAGGGTGTAACGCAGCAGGGCTGCGGGGTCGGCGGACCACGGGGAGTGCACGTTGCCGAAGCCGTCGATCAGGTGGCGCTCGGGCATGCGCACCGGCAGGTCCAAGAGCATCTGTGTGGCCTGCTTCGCGGTCTCCAGGCACAGGCTGGTGTGGAACGGACCGTGCCCGGCGAGCCGGAACGGGAACTCGCGGCCGCCGACCTGGACCTTGGGCAGCTTGACCAGCAGTTCCCGAACGGCGGACTCGGTGCCCGCGAGCACTTCGTGGCCGCCGAGGTGGATGCTGTAGTCGCAGAAGTGCTCGTGGCCGCGATCGCGCAGCCCGTGCAGGGTGGCGTCCACCGCGACGCGGAGGGTCGCGTTCGGCCGCCAGTCGTCGCCGACGGTCGTCATCAGCACCTGGCCGCCCTTCACCTGCTTCTGCAGTGAGGCCATCGTGGTGACGAGCCGCCAGCCGCTCGTGGGGTCGAGCGCGCCGCTAGCGGGCAGCGCGGTGTACCACCCGAGGGAGTTGCCGGCGACGGCGAGGATGTCGTAGCGCTCGTGCAGCTGCTCGACGTGCGCCATCGTGCCGAAGTAGATCAACTCGGCCGCGTTCTCGCCGTCGAGGTGCAGGCTCGGGCGGAACCGGTCGGCGCCGTCGATCTCCGTCAGCGAAGGGCGCCCCTGCTCGCGGCGCGCGCGATCGGACGCGGCGAGCGCTTCTGCGACCGGGCCGGAGCGCAGGGTGCGCCCGACGAAGCCGAGCTCGTCCGAGGTGTAGGAGCCGCGGCCGGGGCAGAGCAGCACGGCGGTGGGCTTGCTGCTCATCGCGTCACCTCCACCTCGCACAGCTCGATCGCCGCGCGCTCGATGTCCGGTTCCTGGACGAGCACGAGGTCGGCCGCCGCGGCCAGCGGGACGTAGCTGTCCTGCGCGGTGACGCGGCGCAGCGGGCAGCCGCGCAGCGCCGGGTCCTGGCAGAGCTCGGCGAGCAGCATGGGACTCGGCCCGCCCTGGTTCGCGCGGCACTCGTCGACCACCAGGCAGCGCCCGGTGGCCGCGACCTGCTCCTTGACCTGTTCGATCGGCAGCGGCATCAACCAGCGCAGGTCGACCACGCGCGCGCGCACGCCCTGTTCGCGTAGGCGGCGCTGCACGCGCAGGCTCATCCACAGGCCATTGCCGTAGGTCACGATGGTCAGTTGGTCGCCCGGGTCGGGCTCGTAGACGCGTGCCTCGCCCAACGGCATCACCTCGGCGGGCGGCGGATAACCGAACTGCCAGCCGGCGTCGTTCCGCTCGTGCAGGTCCTTCTGCATGTAGAGCGCGATCGGCTCGAGGAACACGCAGACCTTGCCGTGGTCGTGCGCCAGCGACGTCATCGTGCGCAGCATCGTCACGGCGTCGTCGGCGCGGGAAGGCACGCCCAGCACGATGCCGGGGATGTCGAGCAGCGCGCCCAGCGCGTTGTCGTTGTGGAAGTGGCCGCCGAAGCCCTTCTGGTAGGCGAGCCCCGCCATCCGCACGACCATGGGGTTCTGGAAGCTGGTCGAATGAGCCTGCTCGCCCTTGTGCCGCTGCCCTGTGCTGAAGAACTGCAGCGAGGCCGCTTCGCCGCGCAGCTGGTCGATCGCGTTGTGCAGGTACGCCAGGTACTGGATCTCGGGGAACGGCAGGCAGCCGGCCTGCGCCATCCCTTGCGCGAGCCCGAGGATGGTTGTCTCGTCGAGGATCGTGTTGAACACACGGCCGCCGCCGAACGTCTCGTAGAGCCCCTTGGTCGCGTGGTAGACGCCGCCCTTCCTGGCGACGTCTTCGCCGAACAAGAGCGCCTGTGGATAGGCGGCGAACAGGTCGGTGAGCGCCTGCGGGATGCGGTAGGCGAGGTGGCGGCCGCGCCCGTCCTCCTCGGGTAGACGGCCGCCGAACACCTCGGCGCGCTTGTCGCGGTCGGCCACGCGGACCGCGCAGCCCTCCTTGTCGGGGAGCCGCAGCGGCGACGTGACCTCCTCGGCGGTCTCGAGCTTGCGCCGCTTGCTCGCCTCGTCCGCGGCCCGACGCAGGCGCCGGTCGGTGTCCTGGTAGAGCGCCGTGATGCCCTCGCGCGAGATGGCGCCCGTCGACAGCAGCAGGTCGGCGAAGGCGAGCAGCGGGTCGCGCGCTTCATTCGCCTCGATGTGCTCGGGCTTCATGTAGTTGGTCTCGACGTCGGAGCCCGCGTGGCCCATCAGCCGCACCGTCTTGGTGTGCAGGAATGCGGGCTTGCGCTGCGTGCGCACGTAGTCGATCGCGCGCTGCGCCGTCGCCCAGACCGCCGGGAAGTCCTGGCTGTCGCAGGCGAAGTAGCGGATGCCCGGCCGCTGACGCATCATCTGCTCGACGTAGTCGTCGGGCGTGCGCACCGAGATGCCGATGCCGTTGTCCTCGCACGCGAACAGGATCGGACACGGCTGCTTGTGGAGCACCGCCGCGCCGGCGCTGTGCAGGCCCGCTTGGGCGGTCGCGTGGTTCATCGACGCGTCGCCGAAGCTGCAGTAGACGATCGAGTCGTAGGGGACGCCGCGCGCGGGGCGGATGCGCTGCCGTTCCAGACGCTGCAGCGCCATCGCGAAGCCCAGCGCCTTGGGCAGGTGGCTGGCGATCGTGCTCGTCTGCGGCGGCACGTGCATGGACGCGCTGCCGAGGACCTTGTGGCGGCCGCCGCTGATGGGGTCCTCCGCGGACGCGCAGAAGCTGAGCATCGCGTCGAAGAACGGCGTCTCGCCGCGTCCCTTGCGCAGCCGCGCGGCCATGAAGGCGCCGCTCCGGTAGTGCAGGAACGCCGTGTCGGTCGTGCGCGTCAGCTCGCCGAGGATCGCGTTGGCCTCGTGCCCGGAGCTGCCGATCGTGTAGTAGCTGATTCCCTGGTCCTTCAGCTCTCGTGAGAGCAGGTCCTGCAGGCGCGACTGGATCGCGGACTCGAACACCGCGACGGCCTGACGGCGCGACATCGGCGAGTGGGCCGCGATCGGCGCGTCCAGCGGACCGATCCGCGCGGGATCAGGGCCTGGGTGCGCGCGCAGCAGCTGCAGCAATCGCTCGGTGACGGGGCCTTCGCGGCGGATCAACATGGACGCGGCGATCTTACGGCTGTCGCGCGGCGTGGCTACCGGCTTAGGCTCACGGCATGCAGCTGGACGCGCGGGTGCAGCGATTCCTCGACAGCCTGGGCCAGCCTGCGCCCGGCGACGAACTGACCGGACCGCTGCTCGGCTGCTGGCACGCGCTGCGCGGCGAGTGGGACGCGGCGCACGACGCGGTCCAGGGCGACTCGGCCGAAGAGGCATGGGTGCACGCCGTGCTGCACCGCGAGGAAGGCGACCACTCCAACGCGGCGTATTGGTACGGGCGCGCCGGACGAGAGGCCTCAGCGGGCACCGTGCGCCAGGAGTACCTCGCCGTCGCGTCCCACCTGCTCGCCTGACGCGGCGGCATCATCACGACGAGGAAGGCGGCAGCTCTGTTGGTCGCTGGGGAGCTCAAGGCCGCGACGGCAGGGGCGTCGTGCTCTAGTCCGACGCAGCGGCTCCGCGCAGTCCGTAGCGGTCGATCAACACCGCGTGGTGGTGCAGGTCGTGGCCGAGCACGATCCAGGGCAGCGAGGCCACGGTTACGGGGGCCCCGTTGGCCCGGCCGCGTCGGGCCCACGCATCGTCGTCGAGGCCTTCGAAGAGCGTCAGCGTGGCTGCGCGGACGGACTCGTACTCCTGGACGACCTGCTCGAGGCTCCGCGAAGCGCTGCCGTCGTTCTCGGCGTAGGCGTTCTCGTCGAAGCTGGGCAGCTCCTGCGGGTCGCCGCGCGCGACGCACATCGCGCGGTAGCAGAACATGCGCTCGCCGTCGGTGACGTGCAGCAGCAGCCGCTTCACCGACCACTTGCCGGCTGCGTAGGCGTAGTCACCGCGCGCTTCGCCGGCGGCGCGCACGAGCGCGGACATGCTCCTCCCCTGCGCTTCGAGGCCGGCCAGGACGTCGCCGTCGGGCACGCGCGCGACGTAGCCGTGGAAGAAGTCGGCGTAGTCGCCGGGAGCGGGGCGGGGGATCATGAGCTGCGGTTCGCAGGGTCCTGGTGGTAGTAGGCGCGCAACAGCTCGTAGAGCGCGGGGTGGCGCTGGGCGAGCTGCCGCGACTTCTCGAAGAAGCACTCGGTCGCGACCGCGAAGAACTCGGCGGGGTTGGTCGCTCCGTAGGTGTCGAGCACGGTCGCGCGGCCGCGCGCGGTGTCCTCGCGCAGCGCTCGGAACTCGCGCGTCATCGTCTCGACCCAGCGGTCGAAGAGCGCGCGATCCGCGATCGGCGGGGTCCCGTCGGCAGCGCCGTCGAGCATGTCCAGCTTGTGCGCGAACTCGTGAAAAACGAGGTTGTGCCCGTCGCCCGGATCGAGCGCACCGCGCTTCGCGTCGTCCCAGGACAGCACGACCGGCCCTCGCCGCCACGCCTCGCCGAGGTTCGCCTGGCCCTCACGGACGACGCCGTCGGCGCCGCGCTGTGGCATCGTCCGGTAGGCCGCGGGGTAGACGAGGATCGACGTGACTTGGCGGTAGTACTCGTGCTCGATGTTCAGCAGCAGCAGGCTCGCCTGTGCGGCGATGGTCACGCGCACCTCGTCGGTGAGCGTGAAGCCGCCGCAGCCCTCCCAGTTCTTCTCGGCGACCAGCACGCGCAGGTCGTCGCGGACGCGGCCCCGGCCGCGGTCGTCGAGCGCCTGGTAGAACGGCAGCCTCGCGATGTACGGCTCCCACTCTGTGGGGAACGGCTGCTCGAGCAGCGACGCGCGGCGGGCGTGTCGGATCGGACGCAGCAGCCAGTCGAACATCCTCGCTAACGTGCCGGGCCCGGCGCCCACGCTCAATCGTCGTCACCGCTTTGTGGCTGCCGGCCGCGCAGCGCCGTACGATCCAGAGCGTGTTCCAGCGCGCCTCCGAACTCGAGCCGAGCGACCTCGCGTCGGAGCTGCGCGCGTTCGACGAGTTCTGCCAGCAGACCGAGGAGGGGATGCTCGAGGTCGAGGGCGTCTGTGCGCCGACGTTCACCAACGAGTTCTGGACGAAGGCGCAGCGTGAAGGACACAGCCTGCACGAGGTCAGCTACCGGGCGTGCTTCAAGCCGTCGCTGCCGGCGTTCTTCATCGAGCGTTTGAGCCGGCCCGGGGACCTGGTGCTGGACCCCTTCATGGGCCGCGGCACGACGCCGCTCGAGGCCTGCCTCCGCGGCCGCGTGCCGTGCGGCAACGACGTCAACCCGCTCTCGGAGATGCTGCTCCGTCCGCGCCTGTGCCCGCCGACGCTCGCGGCGGTCGCCGCGCGCGTCGAGACGCTCGACCTGACGTGGCGCGGCCCGCTGGAGGAGGACCTGCTGGTGTTCTTCCACCCGGAGACCCTGCGCGCGATCACGGCGCTGCGCGACTACTTCCTGCGCCGCGCAGCAGCGGGGGAGCTCGACGAGGTCGACGCGTGGCTGCGGATGGTCGCGGTCAACCGGTTGACCGGTCACTCGAGCGGCTTCTTCTCCGTCTACACCCTGCCGCCCAACCAGGCGACGAGCGTCGCCGCCCAGCGCAAGATCAACGCCAAGCGCAGCCAGGTCCCGCCGGCGCGGGACGTGCGCGGCATCCTGCTGAAGAAGTCGCGCGCGCTGCTCGCCGACGCGGACACGCTGTGGCGCAGCCGCAGCCGGGGGATCGCCGACATGGCGGTGCTCACGACCGGGCCGGCGTCGTCGATGGACGCCGTGCCGAGCAGCAGCGTGCAGCTGGTGGTGACGTCGCCGCCGTTCCTCGACGTCGTGCAGTACGCGGACGACAACTGGCTGCGATGCTGGTTCTGCGGCATCGAAGCGAGCGAGGTTCCGATCACGATGGCGCGCAGCGTCGAGGCGTGGCGCGACGCGATGCGTGAGGTCTTCGTCGAGCTGTGGCGCGTGGTCCGGCCGGGTGGCTACGTGGCGTTCGAGGTGGGGGAGGTGCGCCGCGGCAAGGTGCGCCTCGAGGAGCACGTGCTGCCGGTCGCTGCGGGCGTCGGCTTCGAGCCGGAGCTCGTGATGCTGCACACCCAGGACTTCACCAAGACGGCGAGGTGCTGGGGCGTCGAGAACAACCGCCGCGGCACCAACACCAACCGGGTCGTCGTGCTGCAGCGACCCTGACCGCGCTCGCGCGACTCAGCCGTCCCTGAGGCCGCGCTTGTAGATCTTGCCCGATCCCGTTCGCGGCAGCGCGTCGAGGAACACGACCTCCTTGGGCGTCTTATAGCCCGCGATGCGACGGCGACAGAAGGCGATCAGCTCGGCGGCCTCTGCGCGCTCTGCTGCGCGCAGCACGACGGCGGCCACCACGCGCTCGCCCCAGGTCTCGTCGGGGCGGCCGAAGACGGCGCACTCGAGCACGGCAGGGTGCTCGTAGAGCGCGTTCTCCACCTCGACCGAGTAGACGCTCTCGGCGCCTGTCTTGATGACGTCCTTCTTGCGGTCGACGATGTCGACGAAGCCGTGCTCGTCGCGCGTCGCGAGGTCGCCCGTCATCAGGTAGCCGTCGGCGTCGAACGCGGCACGGGTCGCCTCGTCGTCGCGCCAGTAGCCGGGCGTGACGGTCTCGCCGCGGCAGCGGATCTCGCCTACCGAAACGCCGTCGTCCGCGACTTCTACGCCGTCCGGGTCGCACACCTTGAGCTCGACGCCGCGGAAGGGTCGGCCGGTCTTGCACTTCCACCGGAGCTGCTGCTCCGGAGGGAGCGCCGCGAGGGCTTCTGGCAGCAAGCTCAGCGTCAGGTAAGGGCTCGTCTCGGTCATCCCGTAGGTCTGCACGTAGTCGCTGCCGAACGTCTCCAGGATGCGCCGGACCACGTCGGGCGCGATCGGCGCGCCGCCGCTGAGCATGACGCGCAGCGCGTAGTCACGCGCCGCTGCGTCGGGCTCCTTGACCATCAGGTTGAGCATGGTCGGCACGAGGTTGGTGATGGTGACGCGCTCCTCGACGAGCAGGTCCAGCGCGGCTCGCGGCGTGAACTCGGCTAGGAAAGTGTGCGTGCCGGCGACCGAGGTGATCGCGAACGTCGCCCACGCGTCGGCGAGGTGGAACATCGGCGCGATGTGCGCCCAGGTGTCTGCCTCGTGCAGGCCGAGCTCGACGACCGCCGAGCGTGCGTGCGTGCAGACGTTGCGGTGGGTGAGCACGACGCCCTTGGGCGATCCGGTCGTGCCGCTGGTGTAGTAGAGCTGCGCGGGCTCGTCGGCGCCGAGCAGCGACGTCGCGCCGCCCGGCTCGCGGCGATCCGGCACCGTCATGCACTCGCGCTCGAGCAGCCCGGCGCGCGGCGCGTGCGCTTCGTCGTGCACCAGCCAGCGGGCGTCGCTGTGCTCGAGGATGTCCCGCTGCTCGCCGTCGGTGAGCCGCGTGTTGAGGGATACGAGGACCGCGCCTGCAGCTGCGACGCCGAAGTAGGCGACGTAGTGGTCGAGGTCGTTGTGCATCAGGCACCCCACGCGGTCGCCCTCTCGCACGCCGGCGCCGCGCAGGTCCGCCGCGAGCGCGAGCGCACTGTCGCGTGCCTCTGAGTAGCAGACGCGTCGCGCACACTGACGCAGCGCCGGCCGGTCAGGCGCGCGACCCGCGGCGTCTTCGAGGAAGGCCCATACGTTCACCCGGACGAGTATGAGGTTGAGGCCGCGCCGGGCAATCGCTCCAATCCCCGCAAGCGATGGCAGACCTTCGGCAAGGCGGGGCAGACGAGGCGCCGTCGCCGGAGCTCGAGGTCCTGCACCTCGAAGAGGACTTCGTCGCGGTCAGCAAGCCGAGCGGCCTGCTGGTCCACCGCGACGAGCACCACCCGGACGCGCCGGCAGCGCTGCAGCTGGTGCGAGACCAGCTCGAGCGCCACCTCTACCCGTTCCACCGGCTCGATCGCGCGACCTCGGGCATCCTGCTGTTCGGGCTGTCCAAGAAGGCGGCCGCCGCGCTGCAGAAGCGGCTCGCTGCAGCCGACGCGCACAAGGACTACGTCGCCCTGATGCGCTACCCGGGCAGCAGCAACGATCTCGGTCCGCGCTGGACCAGCGAGCGCGCGCTGACCGACGACAAGGGCAACCACAAAGAGTGCCGCACGGAGTTCGAGGTCGAAGAGGTGTTCGACCGCTGCGCGCTCGTGCGCTGCCGCATCTTCACGGGTCGCTACCACCAGATCCGTCGCCACGCCAACCACTGCGGACGGCACGTGCTGGGCGACACCACGCACGGCAAGGGCCGCATCAACGCGCTGTTCCGCGAGCGCTACGGCCTCGAGCGGCTGTTCCTGCATCTGCGTCGCGTCGAGATGGCGCACCCGAGGAGCGATCGGCAGCTTGTGATCGAGGACCCGATGCCCGCACAGCTCGAGTCGGTGCTCGCGCGGCTACGCAGCGCCGGCAGCGGCAGCTGAGCTGGGCTCGCAGCTGACCTGGGCCTGCTGGGATCCGCGCAGCGCTAGCGGTGCTGCCGCGGCCGGCCGACGCGACGGTCCGGGACGCCGTCGCCGTCGGAGTCGACGAACTGGACGCCTGCTGTGCCCGCGGGCACGCGCCGGTCGGGCAGCCCGTCGCCTACGGTGTCGACGTATTCTGCGCGGCCCGAAGCCGCCGGATCGCTCCAACTGCAGGAGGACGCGGCGAGGAGCGCCAGCATCAAGGATGCAATGCAGGGCCTGTTCGTTGGCGCGTCCATGGTCTTCGAGAGGCCTGCGAAACCGCGCGGCCAGGAAAGACCTTGACTGCAATCCCCCAACGATCAAGATGCGATCGCTGATCCGGCGAGAATACGGCCGCACCGTAATACGCAGGAGCCTCTGCGCCGCCGGCTAGGGCATCACAAACGCCCGCAACCAAGCTACTTGCACGATGGCTGTCGCAAAGAAAACAAAGACGGCGAAGCGTACGACCCCGCCCAAGGCCACGACCACCAGGTCGAGGGCAGCGGCCAAATCGGGCTTCCACCCGCCAAAAAAGATCGCCCTCTCCGGGGGCGGCTACTGCCTCTACGCGCCGCGTTTCCCGCGCTTCGTGACCGAGCCCGGCTTCGCCGACGAAGCCAACATCGCGAGCGAGCCCGTCTCCTCGGTGTTCTTCCTGTCGTTCCTCGCCGGCGGCCAGCCGTTCACGACGACCTGCGTCGGGTTCGAGATGGAGGACGGCAAGGGCGTGTTCACCCACCAGGGCGGGCCGGGCGTGCAGATCGTCGAGCGCCGCTACCTGACGGCCGACGACCGCTTCGTCTGTGACCTCGAGATCACCAACGGCGGCAAGGAAGAGTGCGAGCTGACCGTGGTGCTGTGGACCACGACCGACGTCGAGGGCGAGCCGGTCTCCCACGAGGGCGACAGCTTCCGCATCCGGCGCGCGCTCAGCACCGACGGCCGTCCGGCGGTGCCGACCGACGTGCTCTACTCCAGCCCGGACAGCAAGGGCGCGCGGTGCCTCCAGGCCTACTTCTGCGAGGGCGGCAGCGACCTACCGGACTACCGCGAGACGCCGTGGTTCGACGCCGCGGGTCTGCAGACGCCGCGCGCGAAGCGCCCAGTCGAGAAGCCCAGCCCGATCATGCCCGACTCGCGGTGCTACGCCGGGCTGTTCCGCCAGCTGCAGCTCAAGGCCGGCGGCAGCGCGAGCCACCGCTTCGAGGCCAACGTCGTGTTCAAGGGCAAGGGCGTCAACTTCCGCGCCCGTCGTCCGGACCCCAAGGACGAGAACGGCTACCGGGCGTTCTGGTCGCAGGCGCCGACGTTCGTGTGCGAGGACAAGGCTATGGAGCGCGTGGTCAACCACCGCTTCGAGCTGCTCTACCTGCTGCGTCAGCCGCAGGGCGCGGGCCTGTTCTCGTCGCCGGGCTTCTGCGAGGGCAACGGCCACCTGCACGTGCCGTCCAGCTTCGCGGCGCCTGCCATCATGCGCGAGGCGCGCTGGCTGCAAGACCCCAGCTACGCGCGCGGCTGCATGAAGATGTTCTTCGACAACCTGCTCCACAACGGGCAGGTGCCGGGCCGCCTCTACATGAGCGGCACCGACTCCAACGACTTCTACCACGCCGACTGGGGCGGGGGGTTCGAGTCCCTGGACGCGATGCACAACGACAAGGCGACCAAGAAGGCCGTCTTGATGGCGATGCAGCGCTACGTGAAGTGGGTCGGCAACAACCGTGACCCCGAGGGCAGCGGCCTGACCGACATCGTCAACCACTTCGAGTCGGGGCAGGAGTTCTCGCGGCGCTACACGGTCATCGACAACAAGGCCGACCGCGCCGAGGAGTTCTCCGAGCAGTTCCGGCTCAAGGGCATCGACGCCTCGGTCTTCCGCTACCGCCTCGTGAAGTGGCTGCACGCCGTCGCCGAGGAGATCCAGGAGAAGGCGATGGCCAACCGCTTCCACGCGGAGGTGGAGGTCATCCTCGAGACCGTGCGCAAGAAGATGTGGGACGACAAGGCCGGCATCTTCATGGACCTCGACCCGAAGAGCCGTCGTAAGACCAACGTCAAGGCGGCGGTCGGCTTCTACCCGCTCGCGACCGACATCCCGAACCAGAAGCAGGTCGACGCGATGGTCGACCTCTTGTCGAGCCGCGACGAGTTCTGGGCGCGCTACCCGGTGCCGAGCATCGCGATGAGCGACTCGACCTTCGACGGCTCCGGCCGCTGGAAGGGCACGCGCAAGGGCTCGCCGTGGAACGGCCGCACCTGGCCGGTCGTGAACTCCCACATCCTCGAGGGGCTCGCCTACTGGGCCGAGCGCGGCAACAAGAAGGCGCAGCGGCTCGCGAGGCAGCTGCTCGACCGCACGATCACGATGATGGGCGGCGAGCTGGAGGGCGTCGAGCAGGCCACGGCGTTCGAGCACTACCACCCCGAGAACGGCATCGGCTCGCGCTATCGCGGCGTCGACCTGAACCTCAACGCGTTCATGCTCGACAACATCTTCCGGATCGGATGCGGCTTCGCGATCCGTTTCGGCGAGGTGCAGGACGACCCGATCGGCGAGGCCCGCGACTTCAAGCTCAAGGGCATGCCGCTGGGCAACAAGGTCTTCGACGTCGAGCGCAAGAGCGGCAAGCTGAAGGTCACGCCGCAGTAGCGCGGCGTCGGCCTGCTAAGCTGGTCTGCGTGACGACGATCGACGACATCCGCGCGGCGGCGCGGCGCATCGACGGCTTCGTGCACCGCACGCCCGTGATGACGTCCGCGACGCTCGACGAGGAGCTCGCCGCGCAGGTCTTCGTCAAGTGCGAGAACCTGCAGAAGGTGGGCGCGTTCAAGGCGCGCGGCGCGTGCAACGCCGTCATGTCGCTGTCCGACGAAGAGGCCGCGCGCGGCGTCGTGACGCACAGCAGCGGCAACCACGCAGCAGCGCTCGCCTACGCCGCGCGCGCCCGTGGCGTGCCCGCCTACGTCGTGATGCCGGACACGGCGCCCCAGGTGAAGGTGGACGCCGTGCGGGGCTACGGCGCCGAACTGCGCTTCTGCGCGGCTGCGCAGCGTCAGGCGGTGTGCGACGCGTGGCAGCAGGAGACCGGCGCGAGGCTGGTGCACCCGTTCGAGGACCCGCTCGTCATCGCGGGTCAGGGCACGGCCGCCCTCGAGCTCGTCGAGGACGTCGACGACCTGGACGTAGTCGTCACGCCCGTCGGCGGCGGCGGCCTCACGGCGGGCACCGCGGTCGTCGTGCGCGCGCTGCTCCCCGGAGCGCGCATGGTCGCGGCAGAGCCCGACGCGGTCGATGACGCCGCGCGGTCGATGGCGACCGGCGTGCGTCAGCCGCGCGTCGAGGACCCTGAGACCCTTGGCGACGGCCTGATGACGGCGTTGGGCGAGCCCAACTTCGAACTGCTGCGCCGCCACCGCGTCGAGGTCGTGACCTGCAGCGAGTCCGCCATGGTCGACGCCGGGCGGTTCTTCCTGCACCGCATGAAGCTCGTCGTCGAGCCCAGCGGTGCGACGGTGCTCGCCTCGGTGCGCAAGATCGCGCACGAGCTGCGCGGCCGGCGCATCGGCGTGATCGTCAGCGGCGGCAACACCGACCTACGCTGGCAGTGCGACCCGCGGGCGTGCCCGCGCATCGACGACTAGAGCTGGACGATCGGGGCGGTCGCGAGGACCGTCGCCGCGACACAGGGCAGCAGCAGCACCTTCACGACCGCGCGGCTGCCTGCGGGCAGCCACGCGCCGTCTGCGATCTCGGGCTTGCCGGGCGAGAGTTCGACGAGGCAGCTGTGGCCGGTCGCCACGTCGTAGAGCACCTGCCGGGCGACATCGCGGTCGAAGAACTCGGCGTGGTGGGTGCGGTCGGTGGCGGTGCGGCGCGTGCCGGTCTCGTCGAGGAACTCGAAGGTGAGCCGGTAGACGTAGCAGCCGTTGATCTGCGTGTTCGTGCGGGCCTGGTCGGTCAGCACGCCCCAAGCCGAGCCGCCGTAGCGCATCAGCCGCAGCCTGCGCGTGTTGGCTCGCAGGCTGATCAGGAGCCCGACGAGGCCGGCGAACGGCGCCAGCAGCGTCAGGCCGACCCAGCCCGAGAACGCACGTGTACGCATGCCCACGATGCGCGCGAGGTCGGGGTCCCCTTCGGGCCACTCGACCTCGACGACGTCGGCGACGCGTCCGGTGAACGTGGTCCCGTACGAAGCCGACTGCCTCGGCCCGTCGGGGGCCTCGAACTCGAAGCGGACGCGCAGAACGGCGACGCCGTTGACGCGGGACGAGGTGGGTTCGACAGCGACGATCTCGCCGTGCGTCCCGGCCAGCGGGCCGTCGAACCGCCAGCTCGTCACCAGGGAAGAATTGCCGACAAAGAGCCCGGCGATCAGCCCGCCGAACGCGAGCAGGCTCCAGGAGATCGCTGTGCCCAATCCTCCGAGGAGTACGCGCCAGGCAAGCGATCCGGGGACGGTGCGCGGTGTGGCTTGCAGAGGAGGAGTGGTGTCCATGACCTACGACACACCGTAGCGCGTGTGTTGCCCTGCGGAATCGCGGGTTCGCCTACGCACTTCGGACCATGGCCAAGT